>URZF01000001.1 GCA_900552255.1 uncultured Eubacteriales bacterium
GGGAGCCGACAGGAGAAGTTCCCGGCTCGCACAAACGATCGAACGGTACGTTCGCGGTTTCTTTTCGTTCTTTTCTTGTCCGACGGGGAAAAGGACATGTTTCTCCTTTGCCAAAGGAAAAAGAAAAACGGCAGGAACACGTTTACAGTGCTCCTGCCGTTTTATTTTTACAATCGTATCAATCACTGATAAAAGGAAGCAGCGCAACGTGACGCGCTCTTTTGATCGCTTCCGTCAGCTCTCTCTGATGTTTCGCGCAAGTGCCCGTCACTCTGCGGGGCAGAATCTTCGAACGCTCCGAGATGAACTTGCGCAGTCTTGCGACATCCTTATAATCGATCTTCTCGACCTTTTCCGCGCAGAATACGCAGACTTTCTTTCTTCTGCGGTTTCCGCCGTTCGGGCGAGCCGGTCTCTGTTCTCTATCCATTGTGATGAAACCTCCTATTCCGTAATATTGTGAATCCAGCCCGTTCAAAACGGCAGATCATCGTCTCCCGCGATCTCCTCAAACTTCGGAGTCTCGGCACCTCCCGCCGTAAATACGGGAGCTTGATAATCGTCGCCTCGGACGGAATCGTTCTTGCGCTCCACGAAGCTGGCCTCATCGGCCACTACCTCGGTAGCATAACGCTTGGAACCGTCGTTTGCAGTCCAGCTTCTTGTCTGAAGGGAGCCGCAGATACAGATCGCACTGCCCTTTCTGAAATATTTCGCAATGAATTCGGCCGTGCTTCTCCATGCGACAATATTGATGAAATCGCTTTGCGGCTGTTCTCCGGATTTCGTATATCGGCGGCTTACTCCTATCGAAAAGGAACAAACGCTGACACCGCTCGGCGTCTGCTTGAGTTCCGGATCCGCGGTCATATGACCGATCAGAATCACTTTGTTAAGACTTGCCATTCCAATACCTCCCCACCAATCAAGCTCTGATTGTCATCGAGCGCATAACGCCCTCTGTGATGTTGAAGACACGCTCGAGCTCCGCGACAAAGCTCGGCTCCGCTTTATAATTGACAAGGACATAATAGCCCTCTGTCAAATCATTGATCGGATACGCAAGCTTGCGTTTGCCCCACTCATTGAAAGCTTCAATGGTGCCGTTCTCCTCGATCAGGCTCTTAAACTTGTTCACAAGAGCGGCTGTGGTCTCTTCCGTGCCCGTGGAATCCACGATATACATCGTTTCATAGGATACGAGATTCTTTTCCATCTGATTTGCACCTCCTTTTGGACATAAGGCCGCGGACAGCAAAAATTTATCCGCAGCAAGGAGAAAAAACTCAAATAAGTTCTTTTCCATCTTTGGTATTATAACATTCCTGTGATGATTTGTCAATTGATTTCAAAGCAAAATTACGGTTTTTTTCACCGGAAATCGGTAAAAATACGACAGCATCCGTCATTTTAAAGGAAATTCAGCATCTTTTCTATTGATTTTAAAGACTGTGACTGGTATAATAATATTGATAAAATAAAAAATATCTCCGCCATTTTAGAATCGGACGGACATACGGATAGGATCGGAGGCTGCCGTGAAAAAAAAGAAAAAATGGTTTCGTGCGCTCGTGCGGCAGCGCTTCTTCATTATATTATTGTTGGTTTTACAGCTTGCAGCCATCATATTCTTTTTGGCAAACCGAAGCCATGCTTCCGTCGCGATCAAATATATGCTTCAGATCGTCAGCTTTATTGTCGCGCTTCATATCATCGCCAAACGAGACAAGGGCGCGTATAAGCTGACATGGGTCTTCACCATTCTGATTTTCCCCCTGTTCGGCGGCTGTCTCTATCTTTTGTTCCGCTATCAGACCCGATCCAAAAAGCTGCGGATGACCATGCAGAATATCACGGACACAACAAGGCCCGCGGCACTTCTGCCCGGTGATAAGTACAGCCTTGCGACAAAGCCGCACTGCCCTCTCCATGCCGAACACGGCGATTCGCCGGACGATGCCTGTATAAAAGCCTCGGAGCAGGAGCTGCAAACGTCATACTCGGCGCCCGAAGCGCTTCCGTGCGAGGCTTGCTGCATGGGAGATAAATTCGACCGCGTGGTGGAAATGGTTCCCTCCCATGCAAGGCAGATCGAATACTTGGATAAATTCGCAGGCTTCCCCGTATATGAAAACACAAGGACAAAATATCTTTCTCCGGGAGAAGCGTTTCACGCGGCGCTCCTGCCCGAGCTGGAAAAGGCGCAGTCCTATATCTTCCTTGAATTTTTCATCATCGAGGAAGGCATCATGTGGGACAGCGTTCTCGAGATTCTGAAACGCAAGGTCGCCGAGGGCGTCGATGTCCGCGTGATTTATGACGACATCGGATGCTTCCTGCGCCTTCCCAAGGATTATCCCAAAAAGCTCAAAGAGGCCGGCATCCGTTGCGTCGTTTTCAACAAATTCAAGCCCTTGCTCACAGCAACGCAGAATTGTAGAGACCACAGAAAGATCATCTCCGTCGACGGGAAAGTCGCATTTACGGGCGGCATCAACCTTTCGGATGAATACATCAACGCAACGCATCCTTTCGGTCATTGGAAGGACTCGGGAGTCCTTGTCGAGGGCGAGGCTGCGTGGAGCCTTACGCTCATTTTTCTGCAAATGTGGATTTTAAGCGGCAACAAAGAGGACGACATCGTAAAATATTATCCGTGGAAAAGCGCGCCGTGTCCGATCGTCAAAACCGACAGCTGGGTCCAGCCGTATGCGGACGCGCCGTACGATGCGGAAAACGTCAGCGAGCATGTCTATCTTCAAATCATCAATACCGCAAAAAAATATCTTTATATCAACACGCCGTATCTCATCGTCGACGACAGCATGATATCGGCGCTTTCGCTCGCCGCCAAAAGCGGAGTCGACGTTCGGATCGTAACGCCGTTCCGCTGGGACAAGCGTGTCGTGCATTTCACAACACGCTCCTATTATCGTGAGCTGATCCGAGCGGGCGTGAAAATTTACGAATATTCCGAGGGCTTCATCCATTCCAAGACCTTTGTCTCGGACGATACCGTCGCAACCGTCGGAACGGCGAATCTCGATTTCCGCAGTCTCTATCTGCAATTTGAATGCGGCGTATGGATGTATAAAAGCGAAGCGGTGACGGAGCTTCGCGACGATTTTCTGAAAACGCTCGAAAGCTGTCATGAAATCAAAGAGGAAGAATGCCGCGGAAATGTCGTAACACGATTCCTTCAGGATTTTCTCCGTCTATTTGCGCCTCTTATGTAAAAGCCTGTGCGTTTCGCACAGGACTTTGCTTTTCAGGCAATGGTGCTCACAGGAAATACTTCCTCATGCGAAAAAAGACAGCCTTATGGCTGTCTTTTTACATTATCCTCCAAATACGATATCGTCCGATACGGCTTCCCTCCCCGGAAATAGACGCGCGGCACACGGCGTGCGATGCCGCAGACAAACTCATAGTTGAAGGAATATGCCATATCGGCGATCTCCTCTGCGGAGATGAACGCTTCCCCGTCGCGGCCGACGAGCGTAACGCTGTCCTCGATCGCCGCTTCCGGAACGGAGCTGATATCCACCATCATCTGATCCATACAAATTCTGCCGAGAATCGGACAGCGCTTCCCGTGGATCAGCACCTCCCCGCGCCCCGACAGGGCGCGCGGATATCCGTCCGCATATCCGACGGGAATCGTAGCCACGCGAATCGTATGATCGGTCACATAGGTAAAGCCGTAGCTTACCCCGTGATGCGGTTCCAGCGTTTTGATATGCGAAATATGCGTGATAAGCTCCATCGCGGGCCTAAGGACGAACCGCTCTCCAAGCTCGGCGCGCACATCGTCCGACGGATACAAGCCATAGAGGATAATTCCCGCGCGGACCATGTCGTAATATCGGTCAAACTCCAAAATCCCTGCGCTGTTGTTGATGTGCCTCATCGGGATCTGCACGCCGCGAGCCTCCAGCATGGAGACAAACCGGTCAAACGCCGCGCGCTGCTCCATGGACGGCGCCTTATCCAAGCCGTCGGCGGCGGCAAAATGACTGAAAATCCCCTCGACCGTGATGCCGGGCAGAGCTGCCGCCGCGGCGGCCTCATCCGCGCTTTCCTCGCTTACGCTCCAGCCGATGCGCGACATGCCGGTATCGACGGCGAAATGCACTCTGGCAGTCTTTCCCTCCGATACGGCGAGCGCGGACAGCTTTCGGATCCGGTCGAGCTGAAATACGGTCAGCGTGATATCATGATCCAGCGCCTGCCGGTAAAGGCTCGGCGACGTATAGCCGAGAATCAGAATCGGCTTTTTTATTCCGTGACAGCGAAGCTCGACCGCCTCCCCCATCTCGGCAACGGCAAAAAAGTCCGCCATGTCCTCAAATTCCTCGGCGAGAACGGCGGCGCCGTGTCCGTAGGCGTCCGCCTTGACGACCAGCGCAAGCTTCGTTCGCGCCGGTATTTTCTCCTTGACAAGCTTTATATTGTGCTCGATCGCATCGAGATCGATTTTTGCATACACTCTCCGATATTCCATATCGCGCCTCATGAAACGATATCCGCGAGCGGCGCCGTCTCAATACCGGCCGCGGCGAACGCGGCGCGCAGATTCTTCACAAAGGCAAGCGCATGGACGCCGTCCCCGTGAACGCAGACGGAATCCGCCGCGATGTCAATGTCCGTGCCGTCCACGGCGCGGACTTTTTTCTCTTTTATCATGTGAACGACGCGCAGGACGGCTTCTCTCTCGTCCGTAATCACGGCGCCCGGCTTTGTCCTTGCGACAAGCGAGCCGTCGGGCTCATAAGCGCGGTCGGCAAAGACCTCGCTCGCCGCGCGCAGTCCTTTCCTCCCTGCCGCTTCGATCATCGCGGAGCCGGAAAGCGCCAGCAGAATCAGCGATTCATCAACCTCGGCGATGCCCTCGCAGATCGCTTCGGCAAGCCTTACGTCTTTCCCCGCCATGTTATAGAGCGCCCCATGCGGTTTGACATGGGAAAGCGCCGCTCCCTGCGCTTTGGCAAACGCCGCAAGCGCCCCGATTTGATACTGCACATAAGCCTTCGCCTCCTCCGGCGAAGCATTCATATTCCGCCTGCCGAAGCCGAGAAGATCGGGGAAGCCGGGATGTGCGCCGAGCGCCGCGTCCGCCTGCTTTGCCAGCTTTACGGTTTTCCTCATCGTCACGGGATCGGACGCATGGAAGCCGCAGGCGATATTGGCGGAGGTGATAAACGGAAGGATTTCCTCGTCCATCCCGATCGTATAAACGCCGAAGCTCTCTCCGAGATCGCAGTTGAGATCGATTTTTGGCATAAAGCACCTCCCAAATTTTCAGGTAAAATCAATTTTTCAGCATACTGTTTCTCACATCCGTGACGAACATATGCCCCGGCGCATGGGTGATGGCAAAGGACGGCTTCGCCGCCATGACCGCTGCCTGCGGCGTCACGCCGCAAGGCCAAAACACCGGGATTTCTCCATCCTCCATCGTGACAGGATCGCCGAAATCCGGTTTTGCAAGATCGGTGATTCCGATCGCCGCCGGATCGCCCATATGCACGGGCGCTCCGTGTACGCGCGGCATCCCCGCCGTGATCACCGCCGCACGGACGGCGTCCGCGGGCGTCATCGGCCGCATGCTGACCACCATATTTCCGTGAAAAACCCCTGCCGGCTCGCACGGAATATTCGTCAGATACATCGGGACGTTGACATTCTCCTCGATATGCCGCACCGGAATCCCAGCCTCCATGAGCGCCGCCTCAAAGGAAAAGCTGCATCCGATGAGAAAGCTCACAAGATCGTCACGCCAAAAATCCGACACGTCCGTATATTCCCCGCTAAGGATGCCGTTTTCATAAATCCGGTATTTCGGAAAATCTCGCGCAATATCCGCGTCCCTCGCGGTTACGCGAAGCGAGCGGCTCCCTGTGTCCGTGACCTCAAGCACCGGACAGGAACGCGGATTGCGCTGTGTGAACAGCAGAAAATCATAGGCGTATTCGCGCGGCAGCATGCAAAGATTCGCCTGCGCGAAGCCCTCGCACATGCCGGAGGTCTGCCCTGTAATAATTCCCTCCCGAATGAGCCTTCGCACCTGCGCGGGGCTTTGATCGGCATACGGATTTTTCGTCATACTGTTTTCTCCTTCCATCGTTCACCGGAATCGGATTCCGGCGAGCCTTTTTTGTTCTTCACACGCGGCTCTCTGCGCCGCTTCAAGCGTGCAGCGGACAAACCGGACGCGGTCGCCCGGCTTCGCCTGCGCGAGAAGCGGAATATCGGCTGTGATGACCGTCGCAAGCTTCGCATATCCGCCCACCGTCTGCCGGTCGGCGAGCAAAATGATCGGCTTCCCGTTCGGCGGAATCTGAACGCTTCCCATCGCGATGCCGCCCGAAACGATATCCACGCCGCTTTTGGAAGCAAGCGGCGTGCCGTCGAGCCGCATTCCCATGCGGTCGGACGCCGGCGTCACGATATATTCCTCCGAAAAAAAGGCGGAAAGCGCCTCCTCCGGAAAGCGGTCGTCCTCGGGGCCCGGAACCGCGCGCACGGAAAGACTTCCGTTTTCAAAATACGGCGCATACGGAAGATGGCGGCGCGCGATTTCCTCCTCGGAAAGAGGCAGGACCGGAAAAACCGGCAGAACATCGCCAGCCATAAGCTTCCGTCCCTCAAAGCCGCCGACACGCGCTTTGAGATTCGTGCTGCGGCTGCCCATCACAAGCGGCACGTCGATACCGCCTCGTACCGCCATATACGCCCGACATCCGGAGGCCGCGAAGCCCATTGCAATTTCATCGCCCGGAAAAACGGCGATCGCCTGCATCATCGGCACCGCAGCGCCATTGATTTTCGGGGAAAAATCCCCGCCCGCAAAGGCGATCACTGTGCGGTCAAGCACGCGCGCGGTGATTCCCATGAGCGTCATTTCAAGCACGGCGTCGTTTTTATCGTTCCCGACAAGCAGATTCGCCGTCACGGCGGCGCGCGCGTCCATCGCGCCGGACGGAGAAAAGCCGTCTTTCATATAACCATGCCGGCCGAGATCCTGCACCGTTGTAAGCGGCCCCGGAGAAAGAATCTGTATACTCATATCGATTCCTCCGTGACCTGATGGATGTAGGTGCCCGCCGCCACGGCCGCCGCGAGCTCATCATAGCGTGCTCTGTCGATCGGCACAAACCGGATAGAATCGCCGGCGGCATACAGCACCGGCGGCGTGCGGGCGGGATCATACGGCAAAATCGGCGTCCTGCCGATGAGCCGCCAGCCGCCGGGCGATTCCATCGGATAAATTCCGGTCTGAGAAGCGCCGATCCCGACCGAGCCCCGCGGAATCCGCTCTCTCGGACTGTCGAGCCGCGGCGCCGCGATCGATTCGTCGAGCCCGCCAAGATACGGGAAGCCGGGCAGAAAGCCGAGCATATAAATCCGATAATCGGGCGCGCTGTGCCGTCTTATGACTTCCTCTGCGGAAAGGCCGGCAAGAGAGGCCACATCCGCAAGGTCGGGCCCGAACTCCCCGCCGTAGCAGACGGGGATCCGGTGAACTCTCCGCGCGGACACCGTCGTCCCGTCCGCGCGGGACATCGCTTTTTCAATCCTCCGGCATAATTTCGGATAAGAAACCGCCGCGGAATCATAGCAGACCGTAAGCGAGCAAAACGCCGGAATAAGCTCCGTGATCCCCGTCACATTCCCTGCGCTAAGCGCATCGGCAAGCGCACGGACACGCTCTCCCGTGCGTTCCGATATCGTATCGCCGAGCATTACGGCAAGCGCGGCGTCGCCGCAGGGCAGAATCCGATAGTCTTCCATCATCTATGTTCCTTTTCGTCAAAATAGCCTTTTTCAAGAGTCTTTTCAAACCACTTTGCGCAGGTTTTTTCCAGCTTCATGGAATACTTTACACATTCCCGCATCGAGGTGACAATCGAGCAGTTCAAGGTCTCTCCGATGCCGTCGATCGCCGGAATCGTCCAGCCGTACATGTCGATCATACCGCAGTCGGCGGCTCTTTCCATCGCCTGCGCCTGTAAGGATGCGTCATGAAAAATATCGATATCGCCGCCGAGATAGGCGAGCATGGCAGAAAGCCCGTAACAGCCCCAGTCGGACGTCGTGGCGGTGATGATATTGTCCGCCTTGGTGCGCACGGCAAGCCCGCCGCCGCATTCGCACGCGCACTCCCCTGCCGCCGCATACGGGATGTATCGGCGGAGCTGCTCCGAAATGGTCCCCATCCCCATCTCGTTCCCGAGGTCTCCGATGGAAAGATTCAGCACGCCCGCCATAATGAGCTTCTCAAACAAAACGTCCATTTTCGCTTCCAGCGGCGTGATGTCAAGCCCCACTGCATTGTGATATGCGCCCCTTTCATTGGCGCCCGGCGCCTCGACCGTAATCACCGCCTTCGGCATGCAGGATCTCATAAGACTCTCCGACTCTTCATCGGCCTTCAGGCGGTCTTTGGTAAAGGCATGATAAGCGAGAGACGCCGGCATATCCCCCATCTTCTCGACGGAATCGAAATAGTGCAGTCCGATAAGCCTCGCCAGTCCCTCGACGGCGGGGATATTCTCCTCCTGACAGATGATGACGGGTCTTACCGCAAACGCCTTGACAAGAGAGCGCGCCAGCAGCATCGATCCGATGATGCCGTCCGTCTCCGCCGAGCCGAACGGACGGAGCACAAAGCCCGTGATGATATACACATAATCCCCCGCTTGAAGCGCCGCGTTCAGCTTTTTCGCAGCGTTGGCCGTGAGCGGCTCCCCCGTATAGCGTCGGGAGGCTTCATACAAGATCTTGCAGACGCCGTAGCCCCTTGGATCGAGGTTCATGAGGTCGTCGAGGCTCTGTCCGAGATTCCTGATCGTAAGTTCTTTTTGTGTCATGTTCTTTCTCCCTGCCGCACCCGCAGCCGATTCTTTTTCATTCTGTTTTGCCGAGGGTCACGGAGCGGTCGCCGTCAAGAAGTCCTCGACCAGCGCATCCTGAAGCGTTTTGAGAAGCGCCGGCGCCTTGCCGCCGACCGGCTTTCCGTCAATCGTTTCCGCCGCAAGGCAGAACGACCCGGAGCTTGAAACGATAATCTCGTCCGCCTCCATCATTTCGGATACGGTAAACGGCGTTTCCTCGACCGGAATCCCAAACCGATTGCACATTTTGATAAGATGTGCGCGGGCGATGCCGGGCAGGATATACTCATCCGTCGGCGCAGTCCTGAATACGCCGTCTTTCAGAATCGAAACATTGCTGTGCGCGCATTCCGTCACGCGCGCGCCGCGGTGGAGCACCGCCTCGTCGCAGCCGGCCTTATCCGTCTCCTTCGCATACAAGACGCTCGGAATCAGGTTGAGCGTTTTGACGTTGCAATAGAGAAAGCGTTTGTCCTCAAGCGTAATCAGCTTGATTTTCTGATAGGTGTCCTTGACCGCGAGCGGCTTCAGCATAATCCAAATATTGGCCGGCGTGCCGTCGTCATAGACGTGATTGCGGATGCCGGTGCCGCGCGTCGCCTGTATGTAAACGAACTGCGAGCCGTCGTCCACCTTTTTCACCATCTCGCAAAGGATCTCTTTCATTTCATCCTTGGTATGGGGGATGTTGATATCGAGTAATTTTGCGCTGTTATAGAATCGGTCGATGTGCTCATCCAGCGCATAAATGATATGGTTTCTGCTGTAAGTGGCGTCATAGATGCCATCTCCGAAATAGCAGACGCGGTCGAGCATCGGGACGCTCATCTTTTCCAGCTCGTCATAA
Organism: uncultured Eubacteriales bacterium; assembly: GCA_900552255.1. Classification (GTDB taxonomy): domain Bacteria; phylum Bacillota; class Clostridia; order Oscillospirales; family CAG-272; genus QALR01. Next base: position 9,745 of record URZF01000001.1, read on the forward strand.
GCTCCATTGTAGTATCCGAGATTTTTCATAGGCTCCTCCCAAAAATAATATGCTGAAAATAAAAACTCGGACAAAGGGGCGCGGGACATCTTCCCCGCGGAACGCCATTGTCCGAGGTATCGAAACCGTATTGAGATTCGATTTTTTATAAAACTATGAATTAGTATATAACCGAATCTCAAAAATGTCAAGCTTGTAAGAAGAATTTCTGTGAATTTCAGTCTTATTTTTCCCGCTCCGCTTCCCTTACGGCCGCTTTCATTTCCGATACGAAAGCGCGGATATGCGGCGCGGCCTCCGTGCCGTATTTTTCGATGAGCTTCATAATGGCGGAGCCGACGATAACGCCGTCCGCATGTGCCGCCATCTCGCGCGCCTGCGCCGGAGCCGAGATGCCGAAGCCCACCGCCGCCGGGATTTTCTTTGCGGCATGCACAAGCCCCGTCATTTCGGAAATATCCGTCGTGATATGCTCGCGCGTGCCCGTCACACCGAGCGAGGAGACGCAGTATACAAAGCCCTCCGCATCACGCGAAATCATGGAGATCCTCTCGTGCGAGGTCGGCGCGATAAGCGAGATGAAATCGAGGCCATACCGGCGGAATACCGGCGCAAACTCCTCTTTTTCCTCATAGGGAACGTCCGGCAGAATCACGCCGTCCATCCCGATCTCCGCCGCCGCACGGGCAAAGCGTTCCGTACCGTAAGAAAACACGACGTTCGCATAGGTCATAAAAAGAAGCGGGATTTTCACGGTCTTCCGAATCTCGCGCACCGCCTCGAATACCTTGTCCGTCGTCGTGCCCGCTGCAAGCGAGCGCATATTGGCGGCCTCGATCACCGGTCCCTCCGCCGTCGGATCGGAAAACGGGATGCCGAGCTCGATGATGTCCGCCCCCGCCTCGGCCGCCGCCGTCACGAAGGATACGGTCGATGCGATATCCGGATCGCCGCAGGTGATAAAGGCGATGAACGCCTTGCCCCCCTCAAATGCTTCCGCAATTTTACTCATGGATATCCTCCCCTCTGTACCGCGCGATCGCCGCGCAGTCCTTGTCGCCGCGTCCCGAAAGATTGACGATGATGATTTTATCCCCGCTCATCTCCGGCGCGAGCTTCATCGCATAGGCGACGGCATGCGCGCTTTCGATCGCCGGAATGATGCCCTCCGTCCGGCTGAGATATTCAAATGCGTTCACCGCCTCGTCGTCCGTGACGGCGACATATTCCGCGCGCCCGGTATCGTGCAGATTCGCGTGCTCCGGTCCCACGCCCGGATAATCCAGTCCCGCCGAAATCGAATATACCGGCGCGATCTGCCCGTATTCATCCTGACAGAAATACGATTTCATGCCGTGGAAGATGCCGAGCCGCCCCGTTGCAATCGTCGCCGCCGTCTCCGCGGTACCGATTCCCCGCCCGGCCGCCTCGCAGCCGATGAGGCGCACCTCCTTGTCTCCGATGAAATTGTAAAACGCGCCCATCGCATTGGATCCGCCGCCGACACAGGCGATCACGGCGTCGGGAAGCCGCCCCTCCTTTTCGAGGCACTGCTCCCGCATCTCCTTTGAAATCACCGCTTGAAAATCGCGCACGATCGTCGGGAACGGATGCGGTCCCATCACGGAGCCGAGCACATAGTGCGTATCGGAGATGCGGTTCGTCCACTCGCGCATCGTTTCATTGACCGCGTCCTTGAGCGTCGCCGTCCCGGACGTGACCGCATGCACCTTCGCCCCCAGCAGCCGCATCTTATAGACGTTGAGCGCCTGTCTTTCGGTATCCGTTTTCCCCATGAAAATCTCGCATTCCATGCCCATCAGCGCCGCCGCGGTCGCCGTCGCAACGCCGTGCTGTCCGGCGCCGGTCTCCGCGATCACGCGCGTTTTTCCCATCTTCTTGGCAAGGAGCACCTGCCCCAGCACATTGTTGATCTTGTGCGCGCCGGTATGATTGAGGTCCTCTCTTTTGAGATAAATCTTCGCGCCCCCGAGGTTTTTCGTCATCTTCTCCGCATAATAAAGCAGCGAAGGACGCCCCGCGTAGTCCTTTAAAAGCGAATCCAGCTCCGCGCAGAACGCCGGATCGTTTTGATAGCGGTTATATGCCTCCTCCAGCTCCAATACGGCGTTCATCAGAGTTTCCGGTATATACTGTCCGCCGTGTATGCCAAATCTCCCTCTTGACATTGTGTCACCCCATTCCTTTCCGCCGGACCTATGTGCCGGCACGTCTTGCGGCGGCCACCGCCGCCATGATTTTCTCCCGATCCTTTTTCCCGTCCGTCTCGACGCCGGAGCTTATATCCACGGCATACGGGCGGTATCTGCGGGCGAGCGCTTCGATACCATCCGGCGAAAGTCCGCCGGCAAGAATCCACTCGCGCCGGATATCCGATACAAGCGCATGCTCGAAACTTTTTCCGCCGCCGCGGCCGCTGTCGAGCAAAATTCTGTCGGCATCGCTTTTTTTTGCTTTTTCAATGTCCGATGCCGAACCAATAATAAACGCTTTCCATATTTCAAGCCCCGGACAGAGCCGCCGCAGGCGGCCGATATCCTCCTGCGTCTCGTTTCCGTGCAGCTGCGCGACGGAGATAACGCCTTTCCGGTATAAGCCGCAGATGAAATCCGGCTCCGCGTCCACAAAGACGCCGACGCTGATAATTTCCGGTTTTATAAGTCCACGCAGCCGCTCCGCCGTCTCGGCCGTGACGTTCCGCCGGCTCCTCTCCCAAAAGACAAAGCCGATATAATCCGGCACGGCGAGATTGACCGCCTCCGCGTCGCAGGCGCGCGCGAGCCCGCATATCTTGATTTTCATGTGCCGGCACCGCCGTTCCCGCATGCCGCGCGAAGCCCGCCCACCGCGCGCGCCCTGTCTTTTGCCCGCATCAGAAATTCGCCGACAAGCAGCGCGTCGGCGCCGGCCGCCGCAAGACGCGCCGCATCCTCCAAGGAGGATACGCCCGATTCCGTGACAAACAGCACGTCCCGTGGGATTCTTTCCCGAAGCCGTCCGGCGCTCTCCAAATCCACGCTGAAATCCGCGAGATTCCGGTTGTTCACCCCGATGATACGGGCGCCCGCGCAGACGGCGGAATCGATCTCCTGCGCGCAATGCGTTTCGACAAGCGCGCTCATGCCGAGAGCATCGCAGATACCGATATACCTTGCAATCGTCTGCGTATCAAGCAGCGCACAGATGAGAAGAACGGCGTCCGCGCCGAGCAGCCGCGCCTCGTAAAGCTGATATTCGTCCACCGTGAAGTCCTTGCGGAGCATCGGCAGCTCCGTTTTCGCGCGGATATCCCGAAAGATACCGTCCGATCCGAGAAAGCGCGTGGGTTCCGTCAGAACGGAAAGACAGTCCGCGCCGCCCGCCTCATAATCGCGGGCGATTTCGGCGTACGGGAAATCCTGTGAGATGATCCCTTTGGACGGCGACGCCTTTTTCACCTCGCAGATAAGCGATATCCCGGGACGGGAGAGTACTTTCTCGAACCGAAAATCCCCCGGCAGGCGCTCCGCCTGTTCCTTGATTTGCTCCAATGAAAATATTTTTTTGCTTTCTGCGACCCGTTTTTCCGCCGCCGCCGCAAGCGTCTCCAAAATATTCATACGCCGGATTCCGTAATCAGCTCACGGAGCTTGCGTTCCGCGGCTCCGCTGTCGATGAGCTGCGCCGCAAGCGCGACGCCCTCACGCAGGGTATCAGCGGCGCCGCCGATATAAAGTCCCGCGCCGGCGTTGAGCAGCACCACATCGCGGTGTACGCCGCGCTCGCCTGAGAGCACCGTCCGCGTGATCGCCGCGTTCTCCTGCGGCGTGCCTCCCACAAGCTCGGATTTTTGACATGCGGAAAGTCCGAAGTCCTCCGGTGCGATCCGATAGGTGCGGAAATCGCCGTTTTCAAATTCACAGACGACGGTCGGCGCGGAAAGCGAAATCTCGTCCAGCCTGTCGGTGCCGTAGACCGCCATGCCCCGCCGAACGCCAAGCCCTGCCAGCACATGCGCGAGCGGCTCCACAAGAGACTCGTCATAGACCCCCAGCACCTGTCTTGTCGGATGCGCGGGATTGGTCAGCGGCCCCAAAAGATTGAAAACCGTGCGGACGCCAAGCTCACGGCGCACCGGCCCTACATATTTCATCGAAAGATGATATTTCTGCGCGAACAGAAAGCAAATGCCGATTTTATCAAGCAGCTTCGCACACGCCTCGGAATCCAGAGAGATGTTCACGCCCAGCGCTTCGAGACAGTCCGCGGCGCCGCTCGCGGAAGAGGCCGCGCGGTTTCCGTGCTTCGCCACCTTGACGCCGCCCGCCGCAATGACAAATGCCGCCGTCGTGGAAATGTTGAAGGTTTTCGCGCCGTCCCCTCCTGTGCCGACGATTTCCAGCGTATCGCCGGAGGTCTTGACGGCCGCCGCACGTTCGCGCATGACGGCGGCGCAGGCCGTGATTTCATCGATGGTTTCGCCCTTGGTTTCCAGCGCGGCGAGAAATGCCGCCGTCTGCACGGCGGACGCTTCCCCGCTCATGATCTCGTTCATCACCGCCGCCGCTTCTTCATACGAAAGATCGTTTCTGCCGATGAGCTTTGTCGTCGCTTCTCTGATCATCTTTTACACCTCCAAAGCAATAAAATTTTCAAGAATCCTGATGCCGTCCGGCGTCAGAATGGATTCCGGATGGAACTGCAATCCGAACACGGGATATCGCCGGTGCTCCACCGCCATGATTTCCCCGTCGTCCGCACGCGCCGTGACCTTCAAGCAGTCCGGCACGGTATCTCCGACCGCCGCCAAGGAATGGTAGCGCGCGACGGTCATCTCCTGAGGCAAGCCGCGGAACAGAGCGGATGAAGTATCCGCCGTTATGACGGAGCTTTTGCCGTGCATCAGCCGCTTCGCGTGCGCGATCCGCGCCCCGTAAGCCTCGCAGATCGCCTGATGGCCGAGGCATACGCCGAGGATCGGGAAATCCGCTCCCAGCTTTCGGACGACCTCAATGCAGACGCCTGCCGCCGCGGGATAGCCCGGTCCCGGCGAAAGGATGATCCGCTCCGGCTCCATGCGGGCGATCTCTTCTACGCTTTTTTCATCGTTTCGAATGACCGTGATATCCGGATTCAGCGTCCCGACGAGCTGATACAGATTATAGGAAAAGCTGTCATAATTATCGATCAGTAAAATCATAGGTCGATCCCTCCGCTTGCCGTTTTCAGCGCCTCGGTCACGGCCGCCGCCTTGTTGAGGCACTCCTCATATTCCTTTTCCGGCACGCTGTCGGCGACAATGCCGGCGCCGGAGCGCACAAATACCTTACCGTTCTTTTTATAGGCGATTCGGATAGCGATGCATGTGTCGAGATTTCCCGTAAAATCGATATAGCCAATCGCGCCGCCGTAAATGCCGCGCTTATTGTTTTCCAGCTCAGCAATGATCTCACAGGCGCGGATTTTCGGCGCGCCGGACAGCGTTCCGGCGGGCAGAATCGCATCCACCGCATCGACGGCGTCGCACGCCGGCTTGATTTCACCGCGCACCGTGGAACCGATGTGCATCACGTGGGAATAGCGCTCGATCTCCATGTATTTTTCCACCGAAACGCTGCCGAAGCGGCTGATCCTGCCGATATCGTTGCGTCCGAGATCGACAAGCATGTTGTGCTCGGCACATTCCTTTTCGTCCGCAAGCAGCTCGCGTTCCAGCGCCTCGTCCTGCGCCGGCGTCTTTCCGCGCGGACGGGTTCCGGCAAGAGGGAACGTATGCAGCACGCCGTCCTCGAGCTTTACAAGGGTTTCCGGAGAAGCGCCCGCCACCTCGATATCCTCGCCGGAAAAATAGAACATATACGGCGACGGATTGGTCGTGCGCAACACCCGATAAGTGTCGAGCAGGCTCCCCTCATAGTCCGCTTCCAGACGGTTGGAGAGCACCACCTGAAAGATATCGCCGTCCACGATGTATTCCTTGGCGCGCTCCACCATCGAGCAGTATGCCGCGCGGTCAAACAGCGCGCGGAACTCCGATTTCAAGGCGCCCTTTTCCGAAGGAGCCTCCGCCTCCGAAAGCACGATCTCCCGAAGCCTTGCAAGCTCGGCCTCCGCTCTTTGATATTCGCACTCGATGTCGTCGGCGCGGACGTTGACAATCAGAATGATCTTCTGCCTGAGGTTGTCGAACGCGATGACCTTGTCGAACAGCATGAGATCCACATCCCGAAACCTCTCCTCGTCGCAGACGTCGATCGCAAGAGTGGGCTCCGCATATTTGATATAATCATAGGCGAAATACCCGACAAGTCCGCCGGTAAACGGCGGCAGGAAATCGAGCCGCGGGCTCTTGTTTTCGGCGAGGATCCGCCGGATGGCCTTCCCCGGATGCGAGGTATTTTCCGTCGCGGTGCCGCCGTTCCTTATCGTAATTTTTCCGTCCGTACAGGTAAATTCGAGCTTCGGATCAAAGCCGAGGAACGTATACCGTCCCCACGTCCTGCTCTCCTCGACGGATTCCAAAAGATAGCAGCATTTGCTGATCTCCCGCAGCTTCTGCAAAACACCGACCGGCGTGCGCGTATCGGAATAAAGCTCCATGCTGACCGGGATCACGCGATAATCGCCTGCTGCCGCAATTTCCCTTGCCTCTTTTAAAGTCGGTCTCATGTTATCACACCTTTCCGCGGGGACAGAAAAAACAAAAACCCGTCCCCGACATTCAAACAATGTCAAGGACGAGTCAAACTCGCGGTGCCACCTTGATTCACGGCAAAGCCCGTGCTTCTCATCGGGATACCATCATATCCCCGGCAGGCTGACGGCTGCCATCCGTCGCAGAATACTCGGAGCATGAGCTCCTTTGACTGCGCCCTCCGCGGTCCATTTGATGACTTGTTTTCCACCCGACTCTCAGCGCCGCGGGCTCTCTGTGGGAGCATCATCACCGTTATCTCCGCTTCAACGGTTTCAACTTGGTTTGCATTATATCACCGGGAGGACGGTTTGTCAAGACCCACGTCAAAATTTTTCATGGAAAAGCTTTTCTCTCCGGCATACTTTTGGCAATATACCGGTTGACAGGAAAAATCGGCTGTGCTATAATTTCAGCAAAATCTCTTATTTTTAATCAGAAAAGAGGTCCATCATGCAAAAAAGAGTTTTGGCCGTTCACGATATTTCCTGCGTCGGAAAATGCTCGCTGACCGTAGCATTGCCGATCCTCTCCGCCGCGGGAATCGAAGCCTCCGTTCTCCCCACGGCGGTGCTTTCCACGCATACGGGCGGCTTCGAGGGCTATACCTTTCGTGACCTGACGGAAGATATCCGTCCCATTTCCGCCCATTGGAAATCCTTGAATCTCAAAATAGACGCCGTTTATACCGGTTATCTCGGCTCCTTCGAGCAGCTCACATTGGTAAGCGAGCTGATCCGTGATTTCCGCAGACCGGACTCCGTCGTGCTTGTCGATCCCGTTATGGCGGACAACGGAAAGCTGTATCCGCTCTTTACGATGGATTTTGTGGCGGGAATGAGAAAGCTTTGCGGCATCGCGGATATTATCGTTCCGAATCTGACGGAGGCCGCGCTCATGCTCGGCGAGGAATACCGAGAAAGCTATGACCGTGCCTATATCGAGACGACACTGAAAAAGCTCGCGGCAATCGGTCCCCGCAAGGTCGTGCTCAGCGGCGTATCTTTTGAACCGAACAAGCTCGGCGCCGCGGCGTACGACAGCGCGACGGATACGATATCCTATTATTTTGCTGAACGGGTAGACGGTTATTATCACGGAACGGGCGATGTGTTCGGAAGCGCGCTTCTCGCCGCTGTGATGAACGGATTCTCCCTCTCGGATTCCATCCGCGTGGCGGTGGAATACACGGTCGGCGCGATCCGGCGCACAAAAGCCGCCGGCACCGATATCCGCTATGGCGTGGATTTTGAAAATGAAATTCCGAATCTTCTGCGGCTGTTGAGAAAGATCTGACAAAAATCTGCCACCAGGCAGATTTTTCTTTTCTCCTTTCCAAAGGAGAGGATATGTACTTTTCTCCGTAAAGAGAAAAGTACCAAAAGATTTACCGAGACTCCCGTCTCGGACTCTCATGCTTCTGCTGGGAAGCACATACCCACGGCTCGAAAGGTGTTGCAGTGCTCGCGGAGCTCGCACAGGCCACCACTCGCCGTGCAGAGAGCAACTGCGACTGGGCAGTTCGCGCCCGCAGGCGCAAGGCGCGCGCCGTGTGAGCGCCTTCCGGTGCGATATTGACGAACATGGCGGCGATTGACGGATCACGCGAGCCCCGCGAGCGTGGACGCCGTCTTTCATAGCCGCCACCGAACCGCTGCCGGCCGCACGGACGGTCAAGCCGGAAGCTTGCAGTTCTTTTGATGCTTTTCTTTCTGTAAAGAAAAGCATGCGTTCTCTCCTTTCCAAAGGAAAAAAGAAAATCCCCTGTCGGGGATTTTTCTTTTACTCCTCATAATCGAAATACGCGATGTCCGGTCTTGCGTCCGGCGATGCAAGCGTGATTTCACAATCTACAACTCGGAAATTCTTCGCATAGCGGACGGTGAACATCGAGCCCGCGGAAAGTCCGTGCCGGTCATATTCGGGATATTTTTTATCGATCGTCGAGGGACAACCCGGAAGCTCGGAAATCCCGCCGGGAAGTGTGAAATGGCAGCGTTCGAACGTCACGTCCTCTATCCGCTGGCGTTCGTTCTGGCCGACCGCCATAATTTCGCGGATATCCTTCGTATAGCTGAACGGATACGGCTTTTCAAACCGCAGCTCCCGAAACGTCACATTTCTGATAAAGCCGAAACGCTCGGATATCCCCTCCGCACGCGGCAGCCGGTTCCGGTCGCCCACCGTGATATAGACCGGCGCGCCGACGTCCGTCATGTCGATGCGCTCGAATACGACGTCCTCAACCGCAGCGCCGTCCACCGTTTCAAGGGATATGCCGCACCGATTGACGTTCTTGATCGTACAGCCGCGAATATAGGCGTTTTTCAGGCAGTAATACGTATCCGTGCCGAATTTGATGCCGGAGGCAAGGCTTTGGATCATCATATCGTCCACAAAAATGTTGTAGCAGCCGACGGGATCAGAGCTTTTGAAGCAAAGTCCGTCGTCCCCCGCCATGATATTGCAGCCATATATGGTCATATCGTGACAGTCCACAGGATCGATGCCGTCGCGATTCGGCGTGTTCATACAGTCAAGGTTCAGCCCGCGCAGGAGCACATTCGAGCTGGAAAGCGGCACAACCGTCCAAAAGGCGCTGCTCTTAAAATTGATATGCTCAACCGTGATGCCGTCCGAATAGGCGATATAAACGATGTCGGGGCGTGCGTCAAGCTCTCTTTTGTCATTCACCGGATCATTCATCTTGAAACGATACCGCCCGTTTCCGTCGAACATGCCGCCGCCCGTGATCCGGATATTGGATAGATTCTCACCATAAAGCAGTCCTCGTCCGAGCTGACGGTGCGCGCAGAGGCTTGTTTTCGGCTCACGCAGCGGATACTCCCCGTGATCCTGCGTGCCGAGCAGCGTCGCCGTAGGATCGACGAAAAAGGTCATATCCGAAGCAAGCCGAATCTCGCCCGTAAGGAAAACACCGTCATGAAGATAGACCGTGCCGCCGGTATACGCCGCGTCGCTTACCGCACGGGAAATCGCCGCGGTATCAAGCGTTTTTCCGTCGCCCACGGCACAATACGGAGCCGCTTTCACGTCGAATACGGGCGCGTTCGGAATCACGCCGCGCGAAAAATCGCAGGCATCATAGATACGGATACGGTTGACAAGCAGACGGCCGCCCCCTTCGGTGCAGAACACCAGCCGCGATACGCTGGCAGCGGGATTTATAAATCGGAAATCCTTCGCGCGAACGGCGCCGTCCACCATCAGCGTGTAGACGGAGCGCGCCGTATCCAGCGTCACCTTGACGGAATACCAGTTGCCGGACGGATAATACTGCCAATCCGTGAGCCCTTCAAACAGCTCCACCCAGCTCTCGCCGTCGGACGCAAACAGGCAGTTCTTATAAAAAGCGATCCGGCAGACGGGATTTCCCTTGTCGTCCGTGATAACCGGCGCCAAAACGAGCTTTTCATCGTCCGCCCGAACCTTCGTTTCCACCGAAAGAACGCCTGAAATCGCCGGGAAGCGATATTCCGCATAGGCCCCCATGCCGTCTGCGGAGGAAAGCGAGAAGCTTTTATCGTCGCCGAACGGATAATCGGCAAGCGAGCAGACAGCATTTTCCGACAGCGACATCGCATCAAAGTCCGTATTAAACTCCTCACGCGCCGCGTAAACCTCCGTGTCGTCGAACACATAGAGATTGTCGAGCGTCCCGTCGCCGTCACAGGAGACGGCGACGGCGAGCGGTTCACGGTCGGAGAGCGCCTCGACGCCGGCCACCAGTTTCCGGCTGTCCGCCCAAACGTCGTATTCTCCGCGCTCCGCGTCGAGCACAAGCCGCAGAGAGGTCTCACGCCCCGGCACATACGGCGCGATATCCGTGCCGTCCACCGTGCGGAGCATGTCCCCGTCAAGGACAGCGCCGCAGACGGCTCCCGTTTCCCCCATCACCGCCAAGACGAGGAGCCCCTCGGAGCAGCTGATTTTCGCCGTTGCCACGACGCGGGAGGAGGCGCCGCAAAGCTCTGCCGAAAGCCAGCTCCCCCGCCCCATACGGACATAGCGGTCTCGGGAATCCTCCTCCCTCGCCATAAGCGTACAGTTCTCCTGCGAGTAGCGCGAAAGCGCGTCCCCGTCGTTGAATACTTCGGCGACATAGCTCCGGTATTCACGTTTTTCATAGGGAGCGGCAGCCCCGCTCAGCACCGGAAATGCCGGAAGACGCTTTTTCTCCTCCGTCGCCGCAGGAATCGCCAAAACGACAAAATGATTGCCGTCGCCGGAAAGCCCCGGAATATGTACCTGCTCTCCTGCCGCAAACCGCTTTTCAAACAGAAGATAGACGCGCCCGTCCGATCCGGTGACGCGCTCCCCCGCCGCGGAAAATGCTTCCGTGAACGCCGGAGGCGTACCAAGAAGCCTTTCGTCAAGCCCTACCGCGACGACCGCGTCCCGCTCACAGAAGAAATCGACCTCCTGCTTGTCGTCAAAGCCCTCCGCAAAGGAATTGAACGTCATGATATAATCCGCGCCGATATAGCGTTCCGGCACGGACGCCGCCGCCACATCCTCATTGGAATGAAGCTTTGCGCCCACCGCGAAATTCGCATACACGGAATACCAGCCGCTCGTATCCCACGGCGAGACGAATCTGCCGATGACGGATGCTTCGGGATAAAACGCGCCGTCGCTTTTTCTGTTATGCTGTTCTCTCATCATTTTTGACTCTCCATGATTCTTTTTTACCCCCGCCACAAAAAGGCGGGGGCAATTCGGTCTTGCCTATATTATACTCTTCACATACCGGCTCCGCAATGCACGCCGGCAGCAAAAGCTTGTAAAATCCGGAACTCAAATATCCATGATGATCGGAAGGATCATCGGCTTTCGCTTGGTCTGCGAATAGATGAACTTGGAAAGATCGTCCTTCACCTTATATTTGAGCTGCGTCCAGTCGGCGACGCCCTTATTCAAACAGCCGTAAAGCGCGTCGCGCGCGATGAGCCGGATCTGATCGATCAGTCTTTCCGATTCCTTGGCGTAGACGAAGCCGCGCGATACGATTTCGGGACCGGAGATGATATCGAACGCCTGCGCGTCGATGGTCGCGACGACGATGATGATGCCGTCTTCCGAAAGATGTCTGCGGTCGCGCAGCACCACGTTGCCGACGTCTCCGACGCCGGTCCCGTCGACCAGCACGATGCCCGCGGGGACCGTTCCGTTGAATTTCGCGCTGTCCGTTCCGATTTCCAAAATCTTGCCGATCTCGGATATGAAAATGTGGTTTGCCGGCATTCCCATGTATTCGGCAAGCTCCTTATGATGATAGAGATGTCTTGCCTCGCCGTGGACCGGCATGAAATATTTCGGATGAAGCAGCGCGTGCATGATTTTTAATTCCTCTTGGCAGGCGTGTCCCGAAACATGCACCTCCGCCACGCTGTCGTTGAGCACGGTGACGCCCTTTTTGTAAAGCTCGTTGATGATGTTGCCGACCAGCTTTTCATTGCCCGGAATCGCCGACGCGCTGATGATCACCACGTCGCCCGTACCGAGCTCGACCTTGTCGTGCATACCGAACGCCATGCGGTAGAGCGCGGACATCGGCTCGCCCTGGCTGCCGGTCGAAACGATCGTCATTTTCTCCGGCGGATACTTCTTGATTTCGCTGATATCGACGAGCACGCCCTCCGGGAAATTCATGTAGCCCAGCTCCACCGCGGCGGAGACGATATTGATCATGCTTCGGCCGGTGACCGCGACCTTCCTTCCGTATTTCGCGGCGGTGTTGATGATCTGCTGCACGCGGTGGACGTTGGAAGAAAACGTCGCGATGATCATGCGCTTTTTCTTGTATTCCTCGAAGAAGCGCACGAGCGATTCTCCGACCTTTTTCTCCGAAGGAGTAAAGCCCGCGCGCTCGACGTTCGTCGATTCGCACATGAAAAGCAGCACGCCCTCGCGGCCGATCTCTCCGATCCGCGTCAGATCGGTCATTTCGCCGTCGATCGGGGTGGGATCGATCTTGAAGTCGCCGGAATGGAACACCGTTCCGACCGGCGTTTTGATCGCGAGTGCACAAGCGTCCGCAATCGAATGGTTCACACGGATAAATTCCACCTCAAAAAGTCCGAGCGTCACCTTATCGCCCGCCTGCACACAATGCAGCTCCGGCTTGAAGTCGAACACATGCTCATTGAATTTGTTCTCCAAAATTCCGAGCGTCAGTCGGGTCCCGTATATCGGCACATTCAATTTTTGAAGCAGATATGGAATCCCTCCGATATGATCCTCATGGCCGTGTGTCAGCACAATGCCCTTGATCTTATCGGCGTTGCTGACAAGATAAGTGATATCCGGGACAACGAGGTCGATCCCCAGCATATCGTCGTTGGGGAAGCCGAGGCCGCAGTCGATAATGAGCATGCTGTCGCTGTATTCGAGCACGGTCAGGTTTTTCCCGATCTCGTCAAGCCCGCCGAGCGGTATCACACGTAATTTTTTCAGTTTTCCTTTTGTTCTTGGCATAAAATACACCACCCTCTGTCAAAACACAGGGTTCCTTTCCTTTTGAAATAGCAAAAAATCCTGAACAGGGTGAACGTTTATCACCTCGCTGTTCGGGTCAATAATCTGATTCAATATGTATCGCACAGACGTTCCGCGCACCCACCCGCAAAACGTCCGCACGAAAGATGAAAGTTCCGCCGCATCCAATCGATGCGCCATCGCCTCCGCACCGGCTGAATGTTTATCTATATTGTGTTCAAATTATTTCACATGTAAACGATAAAGGGGAACAATTCCCTTTCTCTTTTTTTATTATACACCGGTTTCCTCGTTTGCGCAATAGTTTTTTTCCGATATGTGCAAAATCTCCCCGCCGGCCGCGGCAAGCCTTCCTCAGCTCTCCGTCGCCGCTTGGATCATTTCATTGACTCTCTCCCGCAGAGAAAAAGCCGCGTCCGCTTGGCGGGGATAGCGGGAAAAGGTGATGCTTCCATCCTTTTCGAGCGCGGAAAGAACCGCTTCTCTGCCGCAGAGCGATTCCGCAAGGCTCATCGCGCGCAGATCGGAGAGCGCCTCGGTAAACGCCTTCATATGCAGGCTCTGATACGGCGTGCCGTCCGGTCCCGGATAGACGGAAAAGCAGTCCCCCGCGGGCGTAAAGCTCCCGCCGTCGTTTAAGACAAACGGATCGACCGCGCGCCTTGAAAATCTCGTGTACCAGTAATTATATCCCCAGTGGAGAAATCCCGCGATGCGGTATTTCCAAAGCTGCGCGCCGATGATTCTCGTGCGTGAGGACGGCATCGCGATAAACCGGTTGGAAACCTCCCTGCACTGTGCGCAGCAGTAATACGTCCACAAATCGGGGATTCCCGCTTCGAGAAAGGGCTCGATATGATCGCAGGACGGAATCGGCGCCTTCACCGCCCCCGTCCGGTAAAATTCAAAATCGGAAAGGGCATCCGCAGTGAAATAGCCGTCAAGAAGGTCGGAAAGCTTCTCCTTCACCGCGCGGTACCGCTCGAGATGCTTCATATCCGGCTCGTCGGAGATGTGAAAAATACAGCGCTTATCAAGTCCCGCCGATTTCATCTCCGCCAGAAAGGCGCGCAGAAACGCACGCAGAAAGCCGATATATTCCTCGGAGAGAGAATCCGTCTCCCATCCGAAAAGCTTTTTCGTCTCGCCGTTCACTGTCCCAATAATCTTTGGAGCGTGCTCCGCTCCCCACTGTGTGAAAAAGTGAGAAATTTCAAAATATCGTATCCCGCACCGCTCGCAAAGCGAGAGCCAGCGGTGCAGCCGCCGGAAGCCGAAATGCCAGCCGTCCCCGTCCCGCATTACGTCGACAAGCTGCACCGTCGGGCGCTCGCCGCCCACCTCCGTATCGAGCGGCGGCGTGAAAACGGGCGTCAAAATGGCGTTCACGCCGTTTTGGGCGGCGCATTTTATATAGTTTTCGATATACTCCCAGTGCTTCTCCGAAAAAATTTCGACATCGTATGCGTTCGCGATACAGTCGGCGTGGAGCCACTGCGTGTATATAAGGGACTGCGGCGGCAGGACGGCATTCAAAACCGTCAAAATAATCGAGGCTGTGACTTCTTCGCCCGTCTCGGGAATCAATACAATTTCAATCGGATAGTCGCCGGCCGCCATGGTTTCAGGTACCTTCACAGTTACATAAAGCGAAGAAAGTCCCTGCATGGGCGCCTCGAGCCATTTCCCCGGCGACATCGGAACCAGGAGGTCGGGATAAAGCCCCGGCGTCCGGCGAAGATAATTCTCGTCCGAGCGCAAAGGATAACAAGGAAACCGCACCGGAACGTTCTCGATCCGCTCAAACGTGATAACCTCCGCGAGCGGAGAACGGCACGCAAGCCTCGCCGGCTCGCCGAGCAGCCACGCCGGTACTTCCCCCGCCGTCATAACGACCTCAAAATGAAATTCCTCTCCGCGAAGACAGGAAGCGTGAGCAAGCGGCGGCTTCGCGCCGAAATCCTCGTCGAAAAAGCATTTTTCGTAGGACGGAACGGCTTTCAGGGCAATAGACATAGAATATAGATCCTCCGTGCGGTATTTTTCTTGATTGTAGCACACAGAGCAAAAGAATACAAGCGTTTTTCCGATTTACACGTCGTGTACGCTTTCCATGATCCCCTTTTCGGCATAACGGAGCGCATCCTCCGCATCGCGCGGCGTTTTCGCCTGCGCCGAAAGCTTTACCGTATGCTCGTCCTCTGCCGTGACGCGCACCGAGGCGTCGTCAAAATTCAGCGTGAGCGTCCCGTTTTCGGTATCCGCGCCGTGAGCGGCAAGCTCACCGATGACGGCGGCGGCGCTCTCAACGCCGATCGTTTTTTCCGCGAGTGCAAACGCCTCGCCCGCGTACAAAATCCTGCGGTCCGCGCCGAGCTCCGCCGCGAACAGGAGCGCGAGCAGGATCGTGTCGTTCTGCCATGTCTGTCCGGAAGCCGCCGCAAGCGACTCCGAATCCGCGTCCGCCTCCGTGTCGTACTGCTTCACAAGTCCGCCGAGAGTCCGAACCGTTTCGGAAAGCGCTTTCGGCGCCGAAACCGGAAGATAGATCACATTTTCCCCGCCGGCGATCTTGGATTTTATGAGGGCTGCCGCCGCGTGCCAGCGGTCGATCATCACATAGCCGCCGTCGCCGGAGCGGTAGGAAACCGTGAGCTCGCCGTCGTCGCAGACATCGACAAAAACATATCCGTCCGCCGCCATGCTCTTTGTTCCCACCTCACAGTCGGCGCCGAGCAGAGAGGCCGCGGCGTAAAACGCCTGTCCGCAGGCGTTGTCCTTCACCGCAAGCTTCCCATGCAGCGGCTTCGCGTTGTCGACAAGATAATGCAGATAATCGCCGTAATAATCGTCCTCACGCGCAGCGTCGGCCGGAAGCGACACCGCATATTCCTTTTTCATCGCCGCCGCAATTCTGCGCGAGCGCGGCGTTCCCACGGGAAAGCCGTAAGCGTCGAGCAGATATATTTTATGAATGTCGCCGCCCATGCTTTTCACGTAAATCCCGAAGTCCGCGCCGGTATGGGACACCGAAAACGCCGCAAGCGGATAAAAGCCCTCTCCGCCGTCGGTGCATACGGCGCCGGTCGAAACCGCGCCGCTCATGACAAGGTTTTTCACATAATCCGAGGACGGCGTCCCATCGTCGAAAAACACGGCTTTTCTCCCCATTGTTTGGACGGCCGCCGCTCCATATCTCGTCAAAAAAGACGGGACAAGCTCCGTTTTGACGTTTCCTGCAAGTCCGAAATCGCGGAACACATCCCCTTCCGCTCCCGAAAAAATTCTGTTGTCCAAAATAATATCCTCCGATAAAATGATTTTTCCCGCTCCAATGCGGGTTCCCGCCTCCAAAACCGCTCCGTTTTCGATCACGGAGCCCTCTCCGATCACAGAGCCTCTTTTGACAACCGCATGTTCGCCGACGACGGCGTCGCGGCATACGATCGACGAGCGCACAACGGCGCCTTTGCCGATTCTCACGCCGTCCATGAGAATCGACGCCTCCACGACCGCGCCGGACGCGATTTTCACCGGCCCGACAATAGATGCGCCGCGCACACAGACGCCGGATGCGACGACGGCCTCCTCATGGATAAAATTCTCCGCAGGCGTGCATGTCATTCCTCTGATTTTGCCGGCCAGCGCATCGCGGTTGCACGAATAATAGGCATCGAGAGAGCCCACGTCACACCAATAGCCGTCCGCCGCATAGCCGTAAAGCCCTCTGCCGATCAGCTTCGGAAACACGTCCCGTGAAAAGTCGCAGAAAACGCCGTCGGGGATTTCGCTTAGAATGTCCCGTTTGAAAACGTAAATCCCCGTGTTGACACGGTCGGAAAGAACTCTTCGCCACGACGGCTTTTCCACAAAGCGCGCCACCTCGCCGTTCTCATGGCAGACGACCCCGCCAAGCTCCAGCGGCACGCTGTTTCTCGCCGTGACAATGGTCGCGCGCGCATGCTTTGCCGCATGAAACCGCATCGCGTCGGCAATCGGGATATCGCATACGGCGTCTCCGCTGACAACGACAAAATCGGAATCGAGAAAATCCGCGGCGGATTTCACGCCGCCGGCGGTGCCGAGCGGCTGCTCTTCCGTAAAAAAGTACAGTCGGACGCCCGAGGTATCGTGCGTCCTGTAATACTCCATGATATCATACGCCCGATATTTCAGCGTGACCGCCGCCTCTCTGACGCCGTTTTCATAAAGCAGGCGCAGCATATGGCTCATGACGGGAACATCCAGCACGGGCACCAAGGGCTTGGGCATCCGCTCCGTCATAGGAAAAAGACGCGTCCCCTCGCCTCCCGCCATAATCACGGCCTTCATTCTGTTTTCCACCATCGATTTGCTCCTTTACACCGGTCTCCGAACGCTCATATCATATTTTCCCATTCAAAACGAACGGGCATCATAACCGAATCCGGTTTGATATTATGGTGCGGCAAGCTGGTGAATTTTATTCACCGCGCGATCGTTTTTTTCCGGTTCGGGGAATATTTGGCGGCGGATGCGGCAAACAATAATCCATGAAAGATCAAGAGAGAAAAGCGGAGGGACCCAAATGGTGATCAAAGGATGCAGAAAAAACCTCGTCGTCATGAAAAACATCGGCAGCGATTTTATTGAGGAAGCTTATTTTGTTCTGAAAAATGAGCTGCCCGCCGGAGCGGCGGGCGGCGATATCGTAAAGGAAGCAAACCGCATCATAGCGGAATATCAGACGGGAAAAAAGAAAAACCGCTTCCCGTTCTCGCTCATAAGCTTTGTGCTCGGAGCGATCGCGGCAAGCGTCGTCTGTCTTATCATATTCAAGCTCGTTCAGCTTTCGATATAGGGATAATCCCGTCTCGCGGGCGAGCAGACAAAAGAGGTAAAGCTCTCCCCCAGCTTCTCCTTTGCCGCGCGGGCGGCCGGGATATCCCGGAAAAGCCCGAAAACGGCGGGACCGCTGCCGCTCATGCGAACGCCGGATGCCCCGATTTCCGAAAGTCTTGCCAAAAGAGCCGGTACGCCGGTCGCAGGCTCCGTGACCTTCTCGAATCTGTTGTACAGCACGGAGGAAATTTTTTCGAGATCACAGCTTGTCATCGCGGCGAGCATGTCGGCGCACGATACGGGAGCGTTTTCCCTCACATCGTCGATTTTTCCATAGGCGTCGGCCGTGCAGATACGGCTTCCCTTCGGGATCGCAACCACGACCGCGCAGTCCGGCATCGGCGCGCAGCTTTCCAGGATCTCTCCGATCCCGCGGGCAACCGCAGTGCCCTTTTTGATACAGAACGGCACGTCCGCGCCGACGCCGGCGCCGATCCCGCACAGCGCCTCCGTCGTCATAGCGGTGCCGTACAAGCGGTCGAGCGCAATGATCGCGGCGGCCGCGTCGGAGGAGCCGCCCCCAAGTCCCGCTTCGGCGGGAATTTTTTTCTCGATCAGAAAAGACACGTTATAGCTTTCTATGCCGGCGGCGGCAAAAAATGCGGACGCGGCGCGGTAAACGATGTTGCCAGCGCCGTCCGGCGCCATGAAATCGCGGCAGCGGACGTCGATGACGGCCTCCGCTTTGCAGTCGTTTTTGCAGACCTCGAGCCGGTCAAACAGCGTGAGCGTCTGCATGACGGTCTCGATGTCATGATAGCCGTCCTCCCTGCGGTCTCCCACGTTCAGAAACAGATTGATTTTCGCCGGTGCAAGAATTACAATTTTCTCCATATGTACCCCGATTATCTTATTGAACTTATGATACCGATGATAAAATTCTTTTTCACGGAAATCGCCGCAAACGGACAAAGCTCCTGACAGCAATAACATCTTATGCAGGAGGCGTGCTTGATATGAGCGAGCCTCCCCTCACCGCGGGCGACAAGCTCGATCGTATGCTGCGGACAGGAAGCCACGCATTCCCCGCACGCACGGCACTTCTCACGGACAACGACCGGGCGCGGCATAAAGAAGCGTCCGATCCTTCCCCGCGAGAAAAAGGCAAGTGCGGAGGTGGATTTGTTTTTCGCGCTGTCCGGCTCACGGAAATCCGGGACGACAAGCGTTTCCGGTCTTGTCCCAACGATATCGAGCGCGTCCGCGCTGTCCGGACAAAGGCCGCGGGATATCGCTTCCTTTACAAGCGGAACCGTTCCCTCGAAGCCGATCAGTCTTTCGCAGAGCAGGTCGGAGGCAAACGGATTTTCGCTTGTGAGAACCGCGCCGATCCGCCGCGGCGTCCCCGCGGTAGGTCCGTTGCCCTCCATGCCGACCACTGCGTCCGTCACCGCGATCACGGTTTTTTCCCGGCAGAGCAGCTCGCAAAGATCGCAAAGCATCGCACCGAAATCGCCGTATTCGGGAAAGGTCGCGTGCATTTCAAATTTTTCGATCCCGGGAATCGTGCCGAACAGGTTCTTCACCGCGGCGCTCATTTTGGTGAGCGAATGGCTTTTCAGCTTGCAGAGATCGATGATGACGTCCGCCTCGACAATCGGCGAGATGATATGGAACATCTTCACTTTTCTGCCCTCTGCAAACGGCACATGGACCGCAGACGTATCGTAATTGAGCTGCGCGCCGTACCGCTGCGCCGTCTCGGCAATTCCGCAGACGCGGTAGATCCCCTCCAGCCTCTGCCTGTTATAGATCCCGCCGGGGCTTTCCGCGATCACCGGCGCGACACCCATCTCTCCCAAAACGCATAAAACCGCACCCAGCACCGCCGGATGCGTCGTCGCGGCGGCATCGGGAGATTTTTTCATCACGAGATTCGGCTTTATGACCACTCTTTTCCCCTCGAAAAAGGCGCGGTCATAACCGAACACGGCAAAGTGAGAACGCAGAATCGCCGCAAGCTGCTTTTCATCATAGCTTCCGCATTCCGATACGGCGACGATACTCTCCCTTTTCATACCGAGCTCACGCATCCTTCCCCGCAATTTAGTTTTACCGTATTATTGTATCACAAGATACCGAAAAAAGGAACCCTTTTTGAAAAATTTACTTTTCCGCGGAAAGACGTGCGGCTTTTGTCAGCATCCAAACAAGAGGAATACATAAAAGGAACCACAAAAACGAATAATGCGGACAGATCTGCCCCAATAAATTATATTTCTCGCCGGAATAATCCCAAACGGAAAGATCCAGCAGCCGGTTCACGACAATCCCGACCGAAAACTCGACCGCCGTGATGGCGGCGGCGGACACGGCGCTTCGCAGAAGCACGGAATGTCCTCTCAGCCATTTGTTCACGCCGTAGATCAGGATAAAGCACACGCCGCCCGCGACCACCATGCTCGGATGCGTATGCCCCCGCCAAAGAAGCTCGATCAGTCCGTATCCGACCCCTCCTGTGAGAAACAGGAACGCAAGCTTTTCCGCAGCGTTCCATTTCAGCCTGCCGTCAATCACGACCGGATGCTTCCGAAGTCTTACCGGAATTTTCAGCTCCCGCAGCTTCTCCATGCTCTTTCTCCTCCCTTGCCTTGTTTTTCAGCCATGAGATGGCCTGATGGAGTCCTCCGATCTCATCGATGAGACCGCAGTCCACCGCTTCGTTTCCGTCGATGATCGTGCCGACGTCGGTCGCCATTTCGTCCGTGCGGAACGTCAGGCGGGAGAGCGCCTCCTCCGTAATGCCGGAATGACCGACAATAAACCTCGAGATGCGGTTCTGCATCTTTTCAAGTCCGGCGAACGCCTGCGGCACGCCGAGGATAGTGCCGCTCGTGCGCACGGGATGAATCGTCATCGTCGCGCTCGGCACGATAAAGGAACGGCCGCATGAAACCGCGATCGGGATCCCGATGGAATGACCGCCGCCGATGACGATGGATGCCGTCGGCTTGTGCATGCTGCCGAGCATCTCCGCGATGGCAAGTCCCGCCTCGACGTCGCCGCCGACCGTGTTGATGATGACGAGCAGTCCGTGCAGCTCCGGATTCTCCTCGATCGCCGCGAGCAGCGGCAGAACGTGCTCGTATTTTGTCGTTTTCTGCGTATTCGGCAGAATGAAATGTCCCTCGATCTGTCCGATGATCGTGAGGCAGTAAAGCGAGATCCCGTCGTTTTTCGTCACGACGGCGCCGAGCTTGTCGATGCTGCCGGCAGACGGCTGCTCCTGCGTCTCGGAAGCTTCCTCCTCCGCTTCATTTTTTACATAATCCATGCCCCAAATCCTCCGTGATTTGTTCAATTCGCAATATCTTTTATTTTTTACAAAAAAATTGCGCTCTAATCATTTACAACCGGGGAAAAATCATTTATAATAGATATAAATAGAATAAGTTTTGACCTCCGATTTCCGGATGAGGAAAGCATGTCGGAAACTTCATTCAGGCAGCTAAGCTGTCGAAAGGAGATTTGGTAATGGAAAATAAAATTTTAGTCGAAACCTCGGCAAGACACATCCATCTCACCGAGGAGCACATCGCCGCGCTGTTCGGCGAGGGGCATAAGCTCACCGTAAAAAAGGAGCTCAGCCAGCCCGGTCAATTCGCCTGCGAGGAAAAAGTCACCGTCAAGGGGGAAAAGGGCGAGCTCAAAATGTCCGTCCTCGGTCCCGCAAGAAGCGCGACGCAGGTCGAGGTCTCCCTGACCGACGCGAGAACGCTCGGCGTCAAGGCGCCCGTGCGCGAATCCGGCGACATCAAGGGCTCCGGCGCATGTACCCTTGTCGGTCCCTGCGGGACAGTGGAGATTTCGGAGGGCGTCATCGCCGCGCAGAGGCACATCCATCTGACACCCGAAACGGCCGAAGCGCTCGGCGTTTCCGACAAAGAAATCGTCAAGGTCGAGCTCGACACCGCCCGTCCGCTTATTTTTGACGGCGTGGTCGTCCGCGTATCCGCAAGCTATGCGCCCGCGATGCACATCGATACGGACGAAGCGAACGCCGCCGGCGCTTCCGGTGTCGTTTACGGCAAAATCGTCAAATAATCTTACATAGAACAAGGAGAAAAACCATGGCAGAAATCACATATTCCCATGAAGTCGAATCCATGTGCTGCGTCGCCAAGGGACCCGACCACGGTCCGGCTCCCCTGCCCGAGGAAGGCAAATGGATCCAAGCAAAGCAGATCACCGACATTTCCGGCTACACCCACGGGGTGGGCTGGTGCGCTCCCCAGCAGGGCGCGTGCAAGCTTTCCCTCAACGTCAAGGACGGTGTCATCGAGGAGGCGCTCGTCGAGACCATCGGCTGCTCCGGCATGACGCATTCCGCGGCGATGGCGGCGGAGATCCTGCCCGGCAAAACCATTCTCGAAGCGCTCAACACCGACCTTGTCTGCGACGCGATCAACACCGCGATGAGAGAGCTGTTCCTCCAAATCGTCTACGGACGCACGCAGTCCGCGTTCTCCGAGGGCGGACTCGTCGTCGGCGCGGGCATGGAGGACCTCGGCAAGGGCGCGCGCTCGATGGTCGGCACCATGTACGGTACAAAGAGCAAGGGCGTCCGTTATCTCGAAATGACCGAAGGCTACTGCACGAGAATGGCGCTCGACGAGGACGATCAGGTCATCGGATATGAATTTGTTTCCCTCGGCAAGATGACGGATTTCATCAAAAAGGGCATGGAGCCCAACGAGGCTTATGAAAAATCCAAGGGCACCTACGGCAGATTCGCCGACGCCGTAAAATACATCGATCCGAGAAAAGAGTAAGGGAGGGACGGAAAAATGGCATTGTTTGAAAGTTACGAAAGAAGAGTTGATAAAATCAATTCCGTTCTCGCCGAATACGGAATCAAATCGATCGAGGAATGTAAGGACATCACGCTTGCAGCCGGCATCGACTGCGACAAAATCGTGAGAGAAACACAGCCCATCTGCTTTGAAAACGCGGTATGGGCATACACCGTCGGCGCGGCGATCGCCATCAAAAAGGGCTGCAAGAAGGCAGCCGACGCCGCAGCCGCCATCGGAATCGGCTTGCAGTCGTTCTGCATCCCCGGCTCCGTCGCGGAAAACCGCAAGGTAGGACTTGGGCACGGCAATCTCGGCAAAATGCTTCTCTCCGAGGAAACCGAATGCTTCTGCTTCCTCGCGGGGCACGAATCCTTCGCCGCGGCAGAGGGCGCGATCAAAATCGCGCTGAATGCGAACAAGGTGCGCGTAAAGCCCCTTCGCGTCATTCTGAATGGTCTTGGCAAGGACGCCGCGTTCATCATTTCGAGAATCAACGGCTTCACCTATGTGAAAACCGAATTTGATCCCTATACGGAAGAGGTCAAGGTCGTTTCCGAAACGCCGTATTCAAAGGGTCCCCGCGCGGCAGTAAAATGCTACGGTGCGGACAATGTTCCCGAGGGCGTCGCGATCATGAAGCTCGAAAACGTCGGCGTCTCCATCACCGGTAACTCCACCAATCCGACGCGCTTCCAGCACCCGGTCGCCGGCACCTACAAAAAATGGTGCGTCGAGAACGGCGTGAAATATTTCTCCGTCGCCTCCGGCGGCGGCACCGGCAGAACGCTCCATCCCGACAACATGGCGGCAGGTCCCTCCTCCTACGGCATGACCGACACCATGGGACGCATGCACTCCGACGCACAGTTCGCGGGCAGCTCGTCCGTTCCGGCTCACGTCGAGATGATGGGTCTTATCGGCATGGGCAACAACCCGATGGTCGGCGCTACCGTCGCTGTTGCGGTTGCCGTGGAAGAATCTTGGAAAAAAGCGTAAATAAAGGTGTAAAGGGTTTCCGGCATCCAAGCGGGAAACCCTTTTCCGTAGCAAAATGAAGCTTCGGAGGAATATGCCTTCTGTCATTGGAAAGGAACAGCAATTCCCTCTGATTTGAAAAATTTCAGCCTTTCATGAAAGCACAGCATAAATCGTTTTTTCTCTATCACCTCGGCTTTCAAAACCAAAATGAGGGAGACAGAATCAACTTGACAGCAAACACAACCTTATCAAACCAAATACAGCGGAAGCGCTTTCTGCCTGAGCCGCGCCGCAAAAGAAAGGATATCTCTATGTTTGAAAACGAATACGTCGAATGCACGCTGCCGCGGCAGAAAAACATCGCGCTCATCGCACACGACAACAAAAAGCCGGAGATCATCGACTGGTGTCTTGCCAACAAAACCATTCTCGAGCATCATTTTCTCTGCGGAACCGGGACCACCGCAAAAATGATCGCGGAAAAGACCGGACTTCCGATCCGCGGCTTCAACAGCGGACCGCTCGGCGGCGACCAGCAGATCGGCGCGCGCATCGTGGACGGAAAGATCGATCTCGTCATCTTTTTCTCCGATCCGCTCGAAGCGCAGCCGCACGATCCGGACGTCAAGGCGCTGCTGCGCATCGCGCAGGTATTCGATATTCCGATCGCCAACAACCGCGCGACCGCGGACTTTATTATCAACAGCAAATTCATGGACACGGAATACACGAGAAAGCTCATCAATTTCCGCCGGAACGTGGACATGCGAGCCAAGGAACTGTAAAATGAAGCGAAAAAAACGAATCATCCTTCTCATCATACTCGCGGCTCTGCTCATATGCGCCGCAGTACCGCTCATTCTGAACGCCGTGGTCATAAGCTCCACCAAAGGACAGATCCGCGAGATCACGCCGGAGGACGGATATGAAACGGCGCTCATCCTCGGCGCCAAGGTCCACGCGGACGGCACGCTTTCCGACATGCTGCGCGACCGGATGGACGCCGGCATCGCGCTCTACCGAAGCGGCGCCGTAAAAAAACTCCTGCTCTCAGGCGACGACAGCGGCGAGTGGGGAGAGGTCACGGCGATGAAAGCTTACGCCATTCAAAACGGCGTGGCGGAGGAGGATATCCTCACCGACGGCGAAGGCTATTCCACCTATGAATCCGTCGCGCGTGCAAAAGAGCTTTACGACCTCCACAAGGTTGTCATCGTCACACAAAAATATCATCTTTACCGCGCGCTTTACATCGCAAACGACATGAGTATGACGGCGCTCGGCGCCGACGCGGCGCTTTACACATACGCGGGGCAATGGGCGCGCGAAATCCGCGAAATGCTCGCCAGGATCAAGGATTTCGGGCTCTGCCTGTTCAACTGAAAAACCGGAACGGGATTTCCGTTCCGGTTTTTGATTATGAATATATCGAATAATCGAAAGGCTTGATGCGCTCCACAAGCTCGCCTGAGAGAGATTTTACGATTCCTCTTCTTTCAATTTGATGGGTGAATACAGCATCATCTGATGATAGCCGAGTCCTTCTCTGATTTCATCATCCACGTAAACCATATGCCCCATCAGTCCCGATCACCGTCGATGACAAAATTTGTGTTTTCAAGCCATTTCGCCGTCTTTTTTCTCACTTTATTGTGGCTTTCTCCGTCCCCGTCTATGCTGACCGCAGCCGCATACAGCCCGCCGGGATATTCGATGATCTCATATGGGTATGTGCCGGCTTCCGTCACCTCGTCTTTGACCGCCCAAAGCCATTCCGCCTTTCCGTCTTTTCCGCAAAGAAAATCGGGACAATCGAAAATAACAGGCTTGAATAAATGACCGTGCGTTTCCTGCCACGCTCCGAACCCTCCGCCGAAAATTTCTTCAAACGTCGCAAGCCCCGACGTCACCGCTCTGAATTTCGGGATTCTGACAACCATGATGTCCGGCACCTTGCTGTCGAGCTTCTCCATGACTTCCCAAAGGCGATTCACCGTCGAGGGATTCCCATTGTAGTCCACATTTACAAGCTGCGTCTTGATCTCCTTTGCCTTCTCATAAAGAAGCTTTACATCCGATTCCCTGTCGAAATCCGCCTGCTCGATTTGACGGATAAAATCCAAAACGATCTCTTTGAGTTCATGCAAAAGGGATATCTCTTCATCATATCGCCGACTTTTTTGCCCAGCGCCTCCAAGACAATTTCGGAGCCGGAGGCACGAAATATGCGCCCGATATCCTGAATACTGATATTCAGCCTCCGCAAGATCAAAATTTGCTCCAGCCGTTTCACGGCAGCCTCATCATACAGTCTATACGCATAATCGTCGTGCCGTATGCTTTGAATCAACCCCATATCCTCATAGTAGCGAAGTGTGCGGGCGGACAGATCATATTTGGCTGTGACATCTCTGATTTTTATCAGTTTATTCATGGGAACCTCCTCTGCGTGGTTAGGTTAAATATAGTATAAACCATTCCCCCAACGGCAAAGTCAAGTCCCATGTAAATATTTCTGTGATTATTCGCTGATTTTTTCTTCGATCAAGTCATAAACAATCCCGTCACCGCATGAAACAGCATACAGGCCGCGACGCCGCACACCGTCGGAAGCAGAAACGACAGGAGCATATAAAACACGCTTCCCGTCTCCTTTTTGATCGTCATAAGCGTCGTCGAGCAGGGCCAGTGCATGACGGAAAACAGGATAAAGGATACCGCCGTCATCCACGTCCAGCCGTTCGCGGAAAGCGTTCCTGCAAGAGACGACAGGCTGCCGATTTCGGAAAGCGTCCCGCTCGACAGATAAATCATCACGCAAAGCGGAAGCACGATCTCATTCGCCGGGATCCCCAAAATAAACGCGAGAAGGATCGCGCCGTCCAGCCCCATCAGTCGTCCCAGCGGGTCGAGAAATTCGCTGACAAGAGTCGTTACCGCGACGCCCCCTACCGTAAGATTGGAGAGCAGCCAAATGAGGACGCCCGCCGGTGCCGCAATCGCCACCGCACGTCCAAGCACAAAAATTGTCCTGTCCAGCACAGAGCGCACGATGATTTTCCCGATCTGCGGCTTTCTGTACGGCGGCAGCTCGAGAATAAAGGAGGAGCGTTCCCCGCGCAGAATTGTCGAAGCAAGTGCCTTTGAGGTAAGCAGCGTCATCATCACACCAAGTACAATGACCGCCGCAAGCACGAGAGAGGTGACGAGCGAGGAAACACCTGAAACTCCCGCAAAAAAAATGGTAGATACCGTAATAATCGCCGGAAAGCGTCCGTTGCACGGCATAAAATTGTTGGTCAGAATCGCGATCAGCCGCTCGCGCTTTGAGTCGATGATGCGCGCGCCGACGACGCCCGCCGCATTGCAGCCAAGTCCCATACACATGGTCAGCGCCTGCTTGCCGCACGCATTGCATCTCGAAAACATGCCGTCAAGGTTGAAAGCAACGCGCGGAAGATAACCGACATCCTCCAAGAAGGTGAAAAGCGGGAAGAAAATCGCCATCGGCGGCAGCATGACCGAGATAATCCAGGCAAGCACACGGTAAAGCCCATAGGTGAGCATATCCGCGAAGAAAACGCCCATTCCCGTTTTCAAAAGCAGCGAATGAAGAAGAGGCTCCAGCCGATTGAAGCCCTGCGACAGCAAATCGGAGGGATAATTGGCGCCGACGATCGTCAGCCAAAAAATCATGGCGACAAGAAGAATCATCACCGGAATCCCCCACAGCCTGCTTGTGAAAATTTTGTCCGCAGGACAAAGTCCCTCCGTCTTTTTTTTGCTTTCCACGACCATCCCCGCAGTTTCCTCTGCCGTGCGCATGATGGAGACTGCGATCTCCGTAATGATTTTTTCTTCCGTATATCCCTGTTCTAAAAGATAGGCGCGCGCCTGCTCCGCCGCAGACCGAATTTCATCGGACAAAAGCGCGCCGTCCAAAAACGCATCGCATTTTTTCAAAAATTCCGCATTGTTTTCGAGCAGCCGAAGCGCCATAAAACGGGCAGACATCTTTTCCCCGCATATGGGTTCCGTGCAGGGCAGCAGCATTTCCACAGCAGCTTCCAGTGCTTCCCCGTATTGAACGGCGGCAGGTCTGCATGTCTTCGTTTGCGCGAGCCGCTTTATGATATTCTCGACGCCCTCCCCTTTTCCGGCGCTTGTCGCCACCACGGGGACGCCGAGCAAAGCTTCTAATTTTTCCGTATGTATGAGGATACCGCCGCGGCGCGCCTCGTCCATGAGATTGAGGCACACGAGCACATGCGGCGTGATTTCCAAGATCTGATAAACAAGCCCCAAATTGCGGCAAAGCCGTGTCGCGTCACAGACGACGACCACGGCATCCGCACCGCCGAAGCAGATGAAATCCCTTGCGACCTCCTCCTCCGCCGAATGTGCCGACAGCGAATAGCTGCCCGGAAGATCCGTAATTTGATAGCTTTTTCCGTCCTTTTTGTGATATCCTACGGCTGTCGCGACCGTCTTTCCCGTCCAGTTTCCCGTATGCTGATGAAGTCCCGTAAGAATATTAAAAACCGTGCTCTTGCCGACGTTGGGATTGCCGGCAAGAGCAACGAGAAGCTCTCCGTCTTTTTTCTTTCTGTATTCATCACCGCGGGAGGCGTTTTTGCCGACTGATTTGCCCGTGAGTCCCATCGCAAAATTCCTCTCGATTCTCTATGATATGTTATGCCGTCACCTTGATGTTCACGGCGTCTTTCCCTCTTATGGCGATGACTGCGCCGCAGATCAAATAGGCGCAAGGATCGCCGAACGGACCCGTGCCGAGCTTTTTGACGCTGGCTCCGACGATACAGCCGATATCCATAAAACGGCGAAGCATCCCGATATCGGTATCGATAGCCGAAACGGTACCGGATTCGCCGGGACAAAGCTCGGAAAGCGTTTTTTCTTTTCTCTCCATCCTGTTCTCCTCCTCGGATTTCCCGATCTTTTGACTCTGCTATGAGTATATGCAGCCCGGACACGTCTTGACAAAACCAAAAAGCAAGCCGGCGCTTCTTCGGCGCCGGGAATAAAAAAATCTCACCTTGCGGTGAGATTTTTTCTCAAATGATCTTGCTGTATTTCGGCTTTCCCGTGCCGCGCTTCGGAATCACGAGCACGCCGGATGCGGTATCGGCAGAAAGTCCGTTCGCCGCCATGATCTCCGGTACCGTCGTTCCGTATTTCTTCGCGATGTCCCAAAGCGTATCGCTCGAAGTGGGATAATACAGCGTAAGAGAAGCGCTGGCCTCGCGGGCGATCGGCTTATCCTTATAAACGTTGCTTTGACGGATCATTTCCTCCGCGTGCTTTTCAAAAATCGCATAAGTAATGAGAATCTCGAGATCGCTGTAAATATTGTTTTCATCCAGTCTGCTCACGGCGGACATGACAAACGCATTCGCGATATAATGGAAATCGTCCCCGATCCGCCCGGCATCCGTCTGCGCGCGGAACGGTATGGTATAGCTGCGGCTGAGATACACGCCCGCCCCGTTGGTGAGAATCACGGACACATCCGCATTCCCCGTAAAGACAAGCTTTCCGCCCTGCTTTTCCACGCCCTCCACCGACGCGGTCGCCGTCGTGGCGACGATTTCGTCGAAATCCGTATCGTCGCGCGGCGTGCTGCCGTCCGCCGAGAAATTGAAAGCCTTCGCATACTGCACCGTTTCATATTCCAGCGTCTCGGTTTCCTCTGCGCTTTCATAATCCGTCGAATACATATCCGTCGTGATTTCGTTCTCCTCATTGCAGAAAATCCTTGCAAAGACGCTGTAATCGAAGTCCAGCTCGACGGTGCGGCTCTCGCCGAGGCTGTTTTCCTGCGGGCGGAACTCGAGATTATCGGTCTTGACCGACGCGATCGGGACACACGCCTCCGTGACGCCCTGCACCGCGATTTCCCCTGAGATCGGCACCTTTCTTGCGAACGCCACATACTGTGCCGGCGTCGGCATTTCTCCCTCGCCCATCGGCTCCGTTTTCGCAAGATAGAGGATGCTCGCAACGATGTCGCCCTTATAGGTCACTTTATTCTCCCCCGCCCGCATATCGCTGATATACGGATCGAGCTCGACCGCGATGATATCCTCGATCGCCGGCATGGAAGCATCCAGCTCGATATCCTCGCTGACGGGCGTCGCAAGCTCCTCCGCGTCAAATTCGACAAGACTTTCGATGGCGCGGGTACGGTATTGGAGCGCCGCCTCCTCGTCGGAGGTCAATCTGCCGGAAACGGCGGGCACCGTCGAGGTGCGGCACATAACGGAGGCCGCGGCGTCGATTTTCGCCTTGGCCGTCAGCTTGCGCGGATTTTGAAGTCTGCAAGACACACTGGCAATCTCCGGCTCAAAAAGGATATCACAGTCGCCGGAGGCGCCGGAAACAGCGGTATTGCCCGAGAAATCGGCGTCGAAATCCGCGCTTTTGATCTTGCCGTCGCTCGTCGCATAAATGATGTAAAATTTGACCTTGCCGTCATATTCGAGCATATCTCCGGAAAGGTATTTGCTGCTCTCGGCAAGCTTTGCACTGACCTTTAAAAGTCTGTTGATATCGGGCAGGTAATCCGGCAGATTATAATCAGCCGAAATCTCCTTGGCAGCGCTGCCCTCATACGCTTTCGTGAGGACCGTGTGCCCCGTATCGTTTTCGCTGTTTTGCATAAACATATCCATTCCTGCTTTCTCGGCGAAATATGGTAGCCGCCGGTCCTCGCCGCAGACAAAGGCGGATTTTATTTGATTCAAATTTATTCGCGCTCCTGCGCTTTTATGACTGAAAC
>URZF01000002.1 GCA_900552255.1 uncultured Eubacteriales bacterium
CAATCCGTTAATCATTTCTGTCCGCATCCCCAAGGAGCCGACAAGAGATTCAAGAAAACCGGTGCCGCCACATGAAAATCTCAGAGGTACAATATTATGAGCTCAACTGAAAAGCTCCATTCAAAATGGAGACTAACCCAAACGCTTTTCTTGACCGGCGTCGTCCTTTCTTTCCTCGGCTGGCTTTGGGAAACCATATTCTCTTTTTTTCTGCGAAGTCCGAACGACAGAGGATTTCTCCTTCTTCCGGTCTGCCCGATTTACGGATTCGCTCTCATCCTCGTTTATCTGCTGTTCGGAACGCCCGCCGACATGCGGCTTCTCGGACACCCGGTCTTTCGCAGTAAGCCGGTTTTGCGATATCTGTCCTATTTCCTCGCCGCCGCCCTTCTCTCCACGGCGATCGAGCTTGTCACCGCGACCTTTTTCCAGTCTCTGTTCGGGATCAAGCTTTGGAGCTATGCTTTTCTGACGGACAGCTTTTCCGAATTTATCGCACTTCTTCCCTCTCTCTTTTGGGGGATTGCCATCACCCTCTTTATGCGGTTCCTCTTCCATCCCCTCTTTCATGCGATCGGCAAAATAAAGCCGAGACTTTTAAACGGACTTTTCTGGGGATTGCTTGCTCTCGTGATAGCGGATGCCGTATTCAACTTCGTCTATCTGTCTGTGAACGGCCGGCATTATGATATCCCTCTTTTTGATAAAATCGTTATGGGATAACCGCTCGCAGCGGTATTATAAGGAACAGGGATGGATTATATCCATCCCTGTTCCATTCGTCATATGCCGCCTTTTCAAGCACCAGCACGATATCTTCATTTTGATTCGCCGCCTTTATGGCATCATGGAAAATACGCCTTTGTCCGCCTGCGCTTTCGAGAGAAAAAGAAAGGGCACGCGTCCGTTTTCTCTGTGGAATGCAGATACCGCTTTTCCCATCGATCAGGCATCGACGATCGTGATCGTTTTGATTTTTTGCTCCTTCACCGGCTTATCCGAATAATCCGTATCGACCGAGGCGATCTTATCCAGCACCTCGAAGCCGTCCGTCAGCTTTCCGAACGCGGCATATTGACCGTCGAGATGCGGCGCGTCGCGGTGCATGATGAAAAACTGCGAGCCTGCGGAATCCGGACGCGCCGAGCGCGCCATCGAAATGACGCCGCGCGTATGCTTCAAGGGATTTTTCACGCCGTTCGACGCAAACTCTCCTTTGATTTGATAGCCGGGACCTCCCATACCGGTGCCGGTCGGGTCGCCGCCCTGTATCATAAAGCCCTCGATGACCCTGTGAAAGATAAGCCCGTTATAAAAGCCGTCCCTTGCAAGCTTTACAAAATTCTCCACCGTGATCGGCGCCGTTTCCGGATAAAGCTCAAGCGTCATCACGCCGCCGTTTTCCATTTCAATAACCGCTTTTGTCATATGTCCTCCCGCGCCGAGCCCGGCGCTTTTTGTTTTTTCTTTATTATACCATAGATTTTATAAAAATCTATGCCTCTTTCTCGTTTTTCCGTGCTTTTTATTTCGATAAGCGCGAATACTTTTGCACTTGCGGGATGATTATATCATATCGGACACCGAAAAACAAGCCCTCAAAGCTTTTTCACAATCAGATAGGAAAAAAGGTACGCACAGAACAGAAGAAGCGTAAAATTGATTCCGCTGTAAAAGAATATGTAAAGCGACAGCATCCACAGCACGGCAAGACATGCGCAGGTCGAGACGTACAGCACTTTGTCCGACGCTTCCTCCCCGAAAAGCTGGGACAAGAGCGCCCCCGCCATCCGTCCGCCGTCAAGCGTTTTCAGCGGCAGCAGATTGAGTACAGCCAAGGAAAGGGAAAGCGAGCAGACGGACGCGCCGATCTCCTGCGGCATCCAAAAAAACGCAGCCCCCGCATATAGAAGGCTCATAAAGGGACCGGCCGCGGCGATCAGAAATTCCTCGCGATAAGAGGCTGCGGCCGAAAGTCCGATGCTGATGCCTACGGGCATCAGCCGGATCTCCGTCACCCGCTTGTCGAGCAGGAGCGCGGCAGTCATATGTCCCGCTTCATGCAGCAATACGGAGGATACCGCCGCAAACGCGTAGGCGCGCGGCATCGCGGCGAAAAGCAGGAACAGTCCGGCCGCGGCAAAGGGATGGATATGAAAACGGACCCTGTTACGTTTCATGAGCCTTCCTCCTTTGCCGGAGATTTCCGGAATGCCGCCACCGTATTTTTGACGATCACGGTGACGAGCGGCACGAGCAGCATACCGAAAAAGCCGAAGAGCCGAAGTCCCACATACATGGAAATAAGCGCGAGCAGCGGGTGCATGCCGATGCCTGCCCCGACGATCTTCGGCTCCAAAATCTGACGCAGAACCGAGATGACCGCATACAAAATCAAGAGCCCCACGGCCGTCCGAGGGTCTCCCGCGGCAAACAGATAGATCGCCCATGGGATCAAAATGGTGCCGGTGCCAAGCACCGGCAGGATATCCACAAGGGCTGTCACAAGCGCAAGCAAAAACGCATATTTCTGTTTGAGAATGACAAAGCCTGTAAACAATTCCGCAAAAGTGAAAAGGAAAATTATGACGTAGGATTTAAAATATTTGGCAAGCGTCCGTCCCGTCTGCCCGTACATTTCACGCAGCGCGTCACGGGGACGGCCGCGCAGATGACTTTTGATAAAAGAGATGATTTTTTCGTAATCTGCGCAGAAATAGACCGCCGAGAACACGGTCACAATGGAAAAAATCAATGCCTGCGGTACAGCGGACACCAGCCGTCCCGCATATCCCGGGATTTTGGCGGCAAAGGAAAAAACGGCGTTCTTCATCATATCGGTGAGCGCCTCTCCGATGCGCTCCCGCAGGGCTTCCGCGTTTTCTCCCGAAAAAAACGGCAGTCCGGCGGCAAACGCGCCGAGCCTGTCGAGCATCGCCGTCAAATTGGAGAGAATCGCGTTCTCCCCGACGACGATGCTGCGTGCAAGCGCACCGAGCTGCTCGACCGCTTCCATGACCGCAACAAAAAGGAGGCCGAGCCCCAAGGTCAAGAACAAAATGACAAACACCACCGATACCACTCTCTGCGGGATTCTCGTCTTTTTCGATACGGCCGCCGCAGGACGGCGCAGCAGGGTCGCCGCCGCAAACGCGATCACAAACGGCAGCACGATGGGAAAGATATACTTTGCGAAAACATAAACCGCAAAAATCCCGAGCAAACTATAAAATACGATATAAACCGTCCGACGGTACGGCTCTTCCGGAAGAAATTGCATATTCGGTCTCCGGTCCCGGTCAGGCACGGTCATTTCCCAAAAATCAGGACTTATCGGAAATCACCTTGACAAACCGAATCATTTATGATATGATTTATTTTATGTAAGGGTAAGTTCATTTATTCAGCACCGGAAAACGGAACCGGCACGGCAAATCGATTCCGCCCGGTCCCCGCATGGCGGGAGTCAATTATGTTTGCGCCGCCGCAGGCCAAAGCGTCCGCGGACAGTCGGCAGAATGGAGTTTCAATTATGAAAAAACTTTTGGCTTTGCTTCTTGTTGTTTGCATAAGCGCCTTTATTTTTGTATCCTGCAAGGGCGACGATAAACCGTCGGAAACCACCGGAGGAGAAGAGACCACCGCCGGCAGCGATTCCACCAACGCTTCCACGCCCGAAGTGACGACACCGCCGGAGACCACCCATGTTTTTGTCGACCAAAACATCATCGACAGTCTTGATTACGATTATATCATCCGACTCATCAAGGACGACAACAACAAAACGGTGGGCGTTGCGATTTTCACATGGAAAGAAAATAAAGCTTCCGACAGCATTACGTTCGACAGCGAATACGTTCTCGACGGCGTGACCTATCCGGTTCTTCAGATCGGCGTAGGACAGGGCGTTCTCAATTTCCAAAAGCAGCTCAAATCCGTTACGATCCCCGGAAGCGTTCAGAAAATTTCAAAGGTTGCGTTTAACTTCTGCACCGCGCTCACGACGGTAAATCTTTCCGAAGGTCTTGAAGAAATCGGAGAGATGGCATTTTGGGGCTGCACCTCTCTCGAGACGCTGACGATCCCCTCCACCGTAACGTCCATCGGCAGCAATGCGTTTGCCGACTGCACAAGCTTAAAAAGCGTGACGCTTCCCCGCGCGTTCGAGGACAGCATCGACACGATCTTCGCAGGATGTGACAACCTCGCCACGATCAATTATATCGACTGATTTCCAGTGCCAAATCAAAAATCCTCTCATACAATGAAAACAAAAGCATTGTATGAGGGGATTTTTATTATGACAATTCATGTAGTAAAGCCGGGCGACACACTCGCCGGTATCGCTGACACTTACGGAGTATCCGAAGATTTACTCGCCATATGGAACGCATTATCCGAGCCGTATGCACTCGTCGTCGGGCAGGCGATTCTGATTCTGACACCGGCGGGCGTCTATACGGTCCGCGCAGGCGACACGGTAGCCTCCATCGCGAGACGCTTTGGGATCTCGGCAAGAGAGCTTTTTGCCAATAATCCGAATCTCGACGGCGGACTGGTCCCGATCTTTGAAGGACAGACCCTTGTTCTCGGATTTGAAGAGGAAAAAGCCTACACCATGAAAACCAACGCTTACGCTTATCCGTTCATCACGGACGAAGCGCTTTACGGCACACTTCCCTATCTCACGTTTTTGGCTCCGTTCACCTATGGCTTCACGCCGCAGGGAGAACTGATCCCGCTCGACGACGAACGGCTCATCACCTCCGCCATCAGCTACGGCTCCGCGGCACTCATGCACTTATCGACGCTCACGGAGGCCGGAACCTTCTCCAATGAGCTTGCCTCCGCGATTTTCGCCGATGAGCAGGCGGCGGATACGCTCATTACGAATATACTCGAAAATCTCCGCGCCAAGGATTACTACGGGCTCGACATCGATTTTGAGTTCATATCCCCAAGTGATGCCGCCGCGTATGCGCGTTTCATCGAAAAAGCAAGGATACGCCTGAATGCGGAGGGATACCCGGTCATCGCCGCGCTGGCGCCCAAGACCTCACGCGATCAGCCGGGACAGTTTTACGAGGGACATGACTATGCGCTGATCGGCGCCGCCGCAAACGAAGTCTTTGTCATGACATACGAATGGGGATACACGTACGGCCCTCCGATGGCGGTAGCGCCGCTCGCTTCCGTGCGCCGCGTGCTCGATTTCGCGGTATCGGAGATACCGGCGAACAAAATCTACATGGGCATACCGAACTACGGCTATGATTGGACGCTGCCATACAAGCAGGGAGAAACACGCGCACAGCTCATCGGAAATGAAGAGGCAATCGAAATCGCCCGAAGATACGGTGCGGAGATCCGCTATGACGAAGCCTCGGCAACGCCGTACTTCAATTATTCCGAAAACGGGACTCCTCATGAGGTATGGTTTGAGGACGCCCGAAGCTGGGCTGCCAAGCTCGCGCTGATTCCCGAATACGGCTTTGTCGGAGCAGGCATCTGGAATGCGATGCGTCCGTTCACCCAGGGCTGGCTGATCCTGCAATCCGGATACCGCGTGACCTCTTTTATAGACTCCTAAAAGTGAACTGACTATTATAACGGCAAAACGGCGGCAAAGAGAAGCCAATTCTCTTGCCGCCGTTTTTGATTTGCCATACACAAGATCCTCTTTATTCCCGTTCCGCGCTGCGCAGGATATCGCCCTCCCCGACGGCAAACGGCATGGAAATGAAAAATTCCATAAACGGATGCGGCGCCGATTCCACCGGATTTCCCGCCGAATCCGTCATTCGCTCCACCGTAAAGCCCCGTCCGGGAAGCCCCGGCGAGATGATCTCGACCGGATCGCCGACCTTTACCTTATTGCGCTGCTCGAATTTGGCAAGTCCGCTTGCGCCGTCATATCCACGGCATACCGCAAGATAGGATTTCTCCCGCAGATATCCCGGCATCGTGCAGGTCTGCGCGTTCTCCGACGGCAGGTCGAAATAATATCCTGTGCAGTATTCGCGGTGGCTGACCGAATCAAGCTCCCGCAGCCAGCAGGAATCGAAAGCATAACGCTCCTTATCCTTTATGTAGGAATCGATGACGGCGCGGTAAGCATTCGTCACGACCGCCGTATAATAGGCGCTTTTCATGCGCCCCTCGATTTTAAAGGACGAAATCCCCGCGTCGATAAGCGCCGGCATGTGTTCGATCATACACATATCCTTTGAGCTCATGATAAACGTGCCGTCCGGCGTCTCCTCGATCGGGAAAGGCATGTCCGGCCGCTTCTCCTCTCGGATGGTATAATTCCAGCGGCAGGGCTGAGCACAGGCGCCGCGGTTCGCATCTCTGCCGACAAGCGCATTGGAAAGCAGGCATCTGCCGGAAAAAGAGACGCACATGGAGCCGTGAACGAACGCCTCGATCTCCACATCCTCCGGAAGCCGGGCGCGTATCTGCCTGATTTCCGCAAGGGAAAGCTCGCGTGCCAGCACGACGCGGGAGGCGCCGAGCGAATGCCATGCAGCAGCGTCCGCGGAACTGACGACGCCTGCCTGCGTGGAGATGTGGAGCGCCGTTTCGGGCAGATATTCCCGCACAAGTCCCATGACGCCGATATCGGCGGCGATGATGCCGTCCGGCGCGCCGGACGGCATAGCGGCAAGCGCGGACAAGAACTCCCGCAGCGCCGGATATTCCGGCTCGCGCGGCATAGTGTTGAGCGTAAGATAAACCTTTTTGCCGAGACGATGGGCAAATTCCACCGCGCGGCAAAGCTCCTCATTTGTAAAATTATCCGCCGCGGCACGCATGCCAAAGCGCTCGCCCGCGAGATAAACAGCGTCCGCACCGTATAAAAACGCCATCTTCATTTTCTCAAAATTCCCCGCGGGGGATAACAGCTCGACCATAAGCGCTCCTTTCAGCCTATATGCGGCAGACTCGAAGACCCCTCACCGCAGTCCCGACACCGCGCGCATATGCTCCTCATAGGTTCGGGAAAAAATCGTGGTTTTGTCCTTGGCGGACACGAAATAATAATAATCCGTATCGGCGGGATAGATCGCCGCCGTAATCGCGGCAAGACCGGGGGAGCAGATCGCCCCCGGCGGCAGTCCCTTGTTTTTATAGGTGTTGTAGGGACTTTCTATCGATCGGATGTCGTCCGACGTCAGCATGGCGGCGTCCCCGCCCAGCTCCTTGGCATATTTGACCGTCGCATCGCTTTCAAGGAAGGAATAACGGCTGTTCGCCAGTCTGTTTCGGAAAACCGAGGCGATCCCCGGCATATCGCTTCCGAAATAGGCTTCGCTTTCAATGACGGAAGCGAGCCGCACGATCTCATCGACCGAATAGCCGCCCGCCGCGGCGTCCGCCCGCAGGCGCTCGTCGAACTTCTTCCCGAAATTGGCGAGCAGCTTTGTGATCACCTCGGTCTCGCTCGAATCGGCATAGACAAAATAGGTATCCGGGAAAAGATAGCCGTCCAGCCGATATGTCCGTCCCGTATCCTCCGGGATATCGGAAATGAAATCATATCCGAAGCTGCCGCCGTTCTCGATCACATCGGCGAAGCCCTCGGGGGAGCCGATCCCGAGCGAAACGAAAAGCGCGATAATCTCGTCCGTCGTATAGCCTTCGGGGATCGTCACCTTGATCTGGGAACGCACACCCTTCTTCGGGGTCAGCGCATACCGCAGCTCGTCATAGCTCATGGAAGCGTCCAGCTCGAACTCTCCCGCAAGATAATTCTCGCTCCACGAACGCATGTAGGCATACAAGCGATAGACAAGCGGAAAGCGAATGAGTCCGTTTTTCCCAAGGATCGAGGATACCTGCGCCGTCGTCGCGTTTTCCGGGATCACCACAGTCCTCTCGCCGGATTCCGCAACAAAGGCAAAAACGTCGTTCGCAACAAAAATCACCGCCGCCGATAGAAGCACCGATATGAGAAACGAGATCCCCACGATACGAAACGCATGCGACGCGCCGCCTTTTTTCATATAAAGTCTCCTCTCCGCCGCCCGCCGAAGCATGAAACACCGCTTACAGCGCAAGAGGACGGCATCCAAAACAAAATTGAAAGAGGCGCGAATAAAACCGCGCTTTTTGCCTTATTTTGTTCCGGAGACCGGATTTTCATTCAAATAAACAGATTCACGACCGCAAAAATGACAAAACAACCGATGTCAAGCAGAAAAGGCGGCGCGGAAAGCATGTCGTATATCACGACGGGACGTTTTCCCCTCGGAACGCGGACCGGCGGCGCATCCGCCGCCGCGGCACGGGAGCGCAGCTGTCCACCGGCCGCAAAAAGCAGAAGCACAAGGCTTGTCAGATACAGAGCAATCAGCAAAAGCCAAAAAAGCACCTTGCTGTCCGCCCCGGACGACAGCAAATACACATAGCGCTCACCAAAGAGGGCAAACAGGTTATATAAAGCGTGTACAAGGATCGGACAGACGAGGTTTCCCGTCAGGAAACCGACGAGAAACAGCAAAAGGCCATTCAAAAAACAAATCGGAAACAGTCCGAAATCCAAATGAATGACGGCAAACAGAAGCGAGGACATCAGCGCCGCGCCGGCGACGCCGCCGAACCGGTATTCATATGCGACAATGCCGCGAAAAAATACCTCCTCACAGAAAGCCGGCAGAAGCACGAGCGAGAATATCGCCGGCAAAAGCTCCCATACGGAGGAGACGGAAAGCGACGACCCGTACAAAGCATATGTAGAATCACCGGCGGACGAAGGAAAAATACCGAGCCGCAGGATACAGCTCTGAAATATCATCACGGCACAGCCGGCCGCCGATACGGCGAGCTGCCGTCCCGAAAAACGCCGAAATTCCAGTCCCGATATGGCTCGGGCACCGCGGCAGAAAACATAAATCCCCGTCGGAATCCCGAAGACGGCAAGCGTCAAAAGCGCCGTGACAAGGTACGCCAAAAGCCTGTTTTTCACTCCGAAATCGATAAAACCGATGAGGACAAGAAAAATCAGCAGGACAAAAACAAGCGCCGGCGCCAAGAGAAACGGATTTTTCCGTCTGCTATTTGCCGGCATAGATTCCCCTTTCGCTGATGACAACGTCGACCGATATGTCGAATCTGCCGTGCGGAACGCTGTCTAAAATAAATTCCTCATAAGCGACGCCGACGGACGTCGGCTTGAACTTGCCGAAATACCGGTCATAATAGCCTCCGCCATATCCGACCCGATACCCTCGCTTGTCATACACCACGGCGGGCACGATGCAAAGGACATTGCCGGAAATCGGATCCGAGGGGTCGAATATGGGAAGCTCCTCTTTCGGTTCCCTGAGATTATAAATACCGTCCTCCAAATCCTCCTCGGAATCGGCGAAATGGAACGTCATCGAATGATCCTCCGGCCGGCATTTCGGAAACGCAACCCGTTTTCCGGCGGCTCTCGCCGCGCGGGCGACCGGCAGAACGTCCACCTCGCCCTTTACCGGATAAAACAGCAAGAGGATATCGGCGTAGCGGTAGGCGGCCGATGCAAGGATATTGCGGCATATCCGCTCGTCCATCACGGCGCGCATCTCAGAGGTGAGCGCCGCGCGGCGCGCCAAATATTTTCTGCGAAGCTCTATTTTGTGTTTTCTGATCTCATACATATCAAATCCTAACCCGCATATACCGGATAACTCCGCAGACATGCGCTGTGATATTCGTTCGGGAGGGAACTTTTTCTTTTACGCCAGCACGGAACGGCGGATCTCCTCCGATTTTTCCTCTCCAAAGAGAACGCAGACAAGCGTCAGCGCAAATTCCATCGCGGCGCCCGCGCCGGCTGCGGTGACCACGTTTCCGTCGCGGCAGACCTTGTCCTGCGAAAGCGACGCGCCCTTCAAATAGGCTTCAAAGCCCGGATAGCAGGTGGCTGTTTTCCCCGCGAGATATCCGCGCTCTCCGAGGATCATCGGCGCGGCGCAGATCGCGGCGAGAATCCCGCCTCTTGCCGCCACCTCACGAAGGCAGCCGTCAACCGCCGCCGAGGCATCCAGATTTTTCGTGCCCGGCATCCCCCCCGGAAGAATCACCATATCATAATCCGCCGGACGGATATCCTCTGCCGGAAGATCCGCCGTGATTTTGATCCCGTGCGAACCCGTGAGACGGACACCGCCGACGCCGGCGATTACGACCTCCGCGCCCGCGCGGCGCAGGATATCGACCGCCGTGAGCGCCTCGACCTCCTCTGTCCCGTCGGCAAAAAACAATACCGCTTTTTTCATATTATCCATCCTCCTCCGACATATCGAGTAATCTTGTCACCTTTTCAAGGATTTTGGCGGCGATTTCCTCTTTGGAGAGAGGCGCCCTGCCCTCATAGCACACGATGCTTTGCCAGCCGAGCCTGTCCGCGGCATAGGCGGCCGCCTTGTAGCACCGCTCCATATAAGCGGTGTCAAGCTCATGAATGTCTTTCGCCTGTCCCGTGATCTCGCTCCGCCGTCCGACGAGCGCCGCCGCGATCTCATATTTCATATCGAGGTACAAAACCGCATCCGGACGCGGGATCCCGAGCTTTTCATACTCATAATCCTCCGCCCACCGGATAAAAGCGTCCCAATCATCCCGTTCGAGCTTTGCCAGCTGATGGATCTCATTGGACGAGGTATAGCGGGTAGCCAGAACGACGCTGTCGGATTTCTCATAAAAACCCTTCCAGCCTGTCATATAAGAGGCATAACGGTCTACCGCGTAAAACGAAGACGCGGCATAAGCGTTCACATCCGCCGGACGCGTCCCGAATGTTCCCGAAAGATACATGCGGACAAGCGCCGAGGAGTCGCTTTCATAATCCGGGAAGGAAACGGTAAGCACCTCCCTGCCCTGATTTTTCAGTTCCGCCTCGAGAATCGGCGTCTGCGTCGATTTGCCGGAGCCGTCCAGCCCCTCAATTACAATCAGTTTTCCCATAAACCCTCCGGGGATTCGTCATCAGAACGGAGCCTCTCCGTCATCGTCGTCATCGGAATGAGAAGGGCTGTCCGCCTGATTCATTTTCATTTCCAAATACTGTTCCCGCGTGATCAAAACGGCACGGGGCTTTTGTCCGTCCGGCGCGCTCACGATGCCGCGGCGCTCCATGACGTCGATGAGCTTCGCCGCCCTGCCGTAGCCGAGCGACAGGCGCCTTTGAATGAGAGACGTCGAGATCTTGCCGGACTCCACCGCCAGCTCGATCGCGCTGTCCAGCATCGGATCGGCATCCTCGCCGTCGCCGCCGTCGTCGGCGGATGCTCCGCCGCCCCCCTTGCCCTTCTTCTGTCCGCAGACCTCCGCCGCGCGGTCGATCTGCTCGATCACCTCGCTCGAATATGCGCAGTCCTGCGAATTTGCCTTGATGAAATCCACGATCTCCTCGATCTCTTTTTCGGAAACGAACGAGCCCTGCACGCGGATCGGCTTCGACGAGCCGACCGGCGCATACAGCATGTCGCCGCGCCCGATCAGCTTTTCCGCGCCCTGCATATCGATAATGGTGCGCGAGTCGATCTGAGAAGCGACGGTAAATGCGATTCTCGACGGGATATTCGCCTTGATAAGACCGGTGATGACGTCGACGGACGGACGCTGCGTACCGATGATGAGGTGCATGCCTGCCGCGCGCGCCTTCTGTGCCAAACGGCAGATCGACGCCTCGACGTCGTCCGGCGCGCTCATCATGAGGTCGGCAAGCTCGTCGATGATGATGACGATCTGCGGCAGCAGCTCCTTTGTGGGATCGCTTGCGACCGCCGCGTTATACTGCGCGATGTTTCTCGTATTCTGCGCTTCGATAAGCTCGAAGCGCCGTTCCATCTCCGTTACCGCCCAGTGCAGCGAGCCCGCCGCTTTTTTCGGGTCAAAGACGACCGGAACCAGCAGATGCGGAATCCCGTTGTAAATATTGAGCTCGACCTTTTTCGGGTCGATGAGAATCAGCTTCACCTCGTCCGGCCGCGCCTTGTAAAGCAGGCTGACGAGCAGGCTGTTGATACATACGGATTTACCCATACCGGTGGCGCCGGCAATCAACAGATGAGGCATTTTCGCGATATCGAGATAGACGGGCGAGCCGGAAACGTCCTTGCCAAGCGAGGTGGTGAGCTTGCTTTTCGCCTCCGCAAACTGCTTGTCCTCGATAAGCTCGCGCACGTAGACCGTATTGACGGTTTTATTCGGGACCTCGATGCCAATGGCGCTCTTGCCGGCGATAATGCCGTCGCTCCGCACGCCGCTGGAAGCAAGAGAAAGCGCGATGTCGTCGAGAAGATTGATGATCGAACGGACTCTTGTCCCCGCCGCAGGCTCCACCTCATAGCGCGTGATGGTAGGACCTCTCGACACGTTGGATATCTTGACGTGGACGTTGAAGCTGTCGAGCGTCTGAATGATTTTATCCGCGTTCTCGCGCAGCTCGGAGGAAACGTCCGTGTTCTTTTTTGCCGCCTCGACCTTCAAAAGCGTGATCGGCGGGAACACATACGGCGCGCGCGGTCTTTCCTGCGCCATGGGCCTGACTGCCGCAGGCGATGCGGATACGGATGCCGCCGCAGAAGCCGCAGCCCTTGACGCCGTTTTCT
Source organism: uncultured Eubacteriales bacterium (assembly GCA_900552255.1). Classification (GTDB taxonomy): domain Bacteria; phylum Bacillota; class Clostridia; order Oscillospirales; family CAG-272; genus QALR01. The sequence continues at coordinate 12,603 of URZF01000002.1, forward strand.
TTGGAGAAATCGGTTTTTTCTCGACCACAAGCTCCATCTGCGCGGATTTCTTTGGGATATCCTCCGTCAGATCCTCGTAATCATTCGATTCACCGACATAATGGGAAAGCACCGCGTCGTCGTCCTTTTTATCGAAGATATCGTCGAGCTTCACACGGTCGCCGCCATCTGTTGTATTGATCGGATACAGCACCTCGGACACCGTTTCGTCCTCGGCGCCGCCGATTTCCGCGTCGTCCTCGAAAATACTGCTGTCGATCCCCGACGCGCGCTTCTTCACCGTGACGTCGGTGGTACGCGCAGCCTGCTGCGCACGAGCCCGCTCGGCACGCTCCGCCTTTTTCTTCTCCGCCGTCTCGCGGCGGTCGCGGCGCACGCCGCGGCTGCGCTGGCGGTAGAACATGAAACGCTGGAAGCATTCGCTCGGCGTAAGTCCGAAGAGCGCCATTCCAAACCCGATAAGGAACAAAACGGAAAAAATCAGCGTGCCGGGATAACCGAGCGCACATATAAAAGCCAAAGCGATAACGCCGCCGACAAAGCCGCCGCCCTGATAGGCCTTCCCCTCGGGATACAAATCTTTGAAGTTGCTCCAATTCAGGCTCGCCGACGTGATTTCCTCGCCGACGGACAGCCCGTAAATCGCATGAACGACGACGGATAGAAAAACAAGAAAGAAGATCGCCACGATGTATTTGTATTTCACTGCGCCGGTCGTCACGTCCCGGCGCCAAAAAATCGCCATCTGAAACAGCAGAAACGGCACGGCAAAGGCTGCCACGCCGAAGATGCCGAACAGTCCGTCGCGCAGAGCGCCGCCGACGATCCCCACCTTGTCGACGAACGCATAACAAATCACAATAAAAATAGAAATCACGCAGAGAAGCACGATCGCAAGCTGATTGCCGACAGACGAAGGGTTCGGCTCCCTTTTCGGCTTATCCGTTTTCGCGCCCTTTCCCGTCTGCTCCGTTTTTCTTTTTTTACCGGATTTTACGGTATCCGAGTCGTCATAATCGTAAAAATCACAGGTTTCACAGTTGGTTTTGCGTGGTTTTAGGCTTTTTTTCATAACATTACCTCGATTTTGTAAAATCTGGTGCGGCGGGAGACAATATGATTTTAACATGACTTTCAGAGGTTGTCAATCATTTCCACCTTTATGGGTGCCGTGCCTTGACAAGCATTTGCTCGTGTGATATAATAATGGAACGTTTTCGAGCTGATGATGCGGCGATGCCCGTATTCCGCCGGAGGATTTATTTTGAAATTGATGAAACATAGACTGACCTATACCCAGATTATCACCTTCAGCTTTCTTTTGGTCATTCTCGCAGGAGCCCTTTTGCTGTGTCTGCCGATTTCGTCGGCACAGCGTGAATGGACTCCGTTTTTGGATTCCTTCTTTACCGCGACGAGCGCGACCTGCGTGACCGGGCTTGTCGTCGTCGACACGTTTACGCATTGGAGCTTTTTCGGACAGCTTGTCATTTTGCTTTTGATCCAAATCGGCGGACTCGGCTTTATGACGGTCATGACGATGTTCGCGATCTTCATGCACAGGCGGATCAGTCTGCATAAAAGAAGACTGCTCATGCAGGCGTCCGGAAATTTGCAGCTGAACGGCGTGACGACGCTGATTCGGAAAATTATAATCGGAACGGCCTTCTTTGAGGGCGCAGGCACGCTGATTCTCGCCGTCCGGTTTTGTCCCAAAATGGGCTTTGGAACAGGACTGTGGAACGCGCTTTTCCATTCCGTTTCGGCATTTTGCAACGCGGGCTTCGATTTGATGGGGAAATATGAAAAATTTTCCTCCTTTACGACGCTGCGTTCCGATGTCGTCGTTCAGCTTACCTTGATGGCGCTGATCGTCATCGGCGGGATCGGCTTTTTTGTTTGGTCGGATCTTATCAAGTGCAAATGGCATGTGAAGCGTTATACGCTGCACACAAAAATCGTTCTTGCAACGACGGTTTTTCTGATTCTTGCCGGATGGCTCGGTTTTTATTTTCTCGAACGGAACGGTGCGCTCGCGGGACTCCATGAGGGAGAAAAGCTTCTTGCAGCCCTGTTTCAATCGGTGACGACGCGGACGGCGGGTTTCAATACCGTTGATCAGGCCGCGCTGACGGACAGCGGCGGGATGCTTTCCATTGTCCTCATGCTGATCGGCGGCAGTCCCGGCTCGACGGCCGGCGGCATCAAAACGACTACGGTTTTGATCGTGCTTCTGAACGCCGCAGCTTCTGTCCGCAGCAAGGACAGCATCACGGTCTTTAAACGGAGGATCGGAGACGATACGGTCAAGCAGGCGTGCTCCATTACTACCATATATATTATATTGACTCTTCTTTCCGCAGTGGCGCTCATGGCGCTCGAATCGATCGGATTGGAAGAGGCGCTGTTTGAGACGAGCTCCGCTATCGGGACGGTCGGGCTTACGATGGGCGTGACGCCTTCTATCGGGGCGGCATCCAAAATCATTCTCGCCTTTTTGATGTATGCGGGACGTGTCGGAGGGCTGTCTCTTGCGCTCGCATTTTCCACGGAGCGGGAAAGTCCGGATATCCAAAGACCGACGGAAAAGGTTTTGATCGGCTGATCGTATCAAGAGGGAAATACGGAGGTTTGTTATGAAATCCATACTTGTCATAGGAATGGGAAGGTTCGGACGTCATTTGGCAAAAAAAATGCTTGAGCTTGGGAATGACGTCATGATCGTGGATAAGGATACGTCTGTTATCGAGCAGTATTCCACGGTGTTTACGGATTCCCAAATCGCGGACTGCACCAACGAGAATGTTCTGCGGGCGCTCGGCGTCAATCATTTCGATATCTGCTTTGTCGCGATCGGCGACGATTTTCAGTCGTCGCTCGTCATTACCGCGCTTTTGAAGGAGCTGAATGCAAAGTTCGTCGTGGCCAAGGCGAAGCAGGACATTCAGGCAGACCTGCTCATGAGAATCGGCGCGGACGAGGTCGTCTATCCCGAGCGGGAAATGGCGGAAAAGCTCGCCGTCCGCTATAACGCCACCAATATCTTCGATTTTATCGAGCTTACCAAGGAATACGCCATTTATGAGATCCCCGTGCCGTCGGCATGGACGGGAAAGACCATTTCGGAAATCAATATCCGCCAGAAATATAAAATCAACATCATCGCCATGAAGATCAACAACGACCTGAAGCTTTTGCCCGGTGCGGATTACCGGTTCACGGAAACGGATCATATGGTCGTCATCGGCAAGGCGACGGATGTTTTCAAGCTGTCCGCGAAAAAATAAGGCGTCTGTCGTCTATGGAACGAAAAATCAAAAAACGCTGTGATAACACAGCGTTTTTTGATTTTTGGAGCCGGATTCTTGAAAATCGATTGTTAGTCTTTTTCAAAACGCGAGTAGTCCCTCTCGAAGAGCCTGTCGCAGATGAGGGGTTTCAGCCTTTCCGGCGGGAGCTTTTCACAAAGCCTGCCGCAGATGAATTTTTTGCTTTTTCCAGCATAGCGGGGGAGTTTTTCCGTTTTCAGAATATGAGCAAGCTCATTGTGCCAAAGAAGCTCCGCCTGACGTTCCGTTTTGCATTTCGGGTTTTTCGTGGGCTCGCGCAGAACGTCGAAGCGGACGCCGTCCCGCACCGTCATCATAACGATGCCCCAGTGCTCCGGAATATGCTCCTTGGCATGCACGTGCGTGCTGCCTGCGCATAGGAAATTGTAGTCGCAGTATTTGTCGTATTCCTTGGTTTGATTTTTCAGCCGCTCATAGCTGTCGCTGTGGCTTTTGATTTCGATTCCGATAAGACCTGCCGGGAGGACGGCGACCATGTCCGCGCGCACGCTTCCGATGTTTTTTTCCTCTAAAAAGCGGATTTTTCCGTATCGGCATTCAAAAAATTCGCACAGGGCGTCGCGCAGGAGAAGGCTGTCCTGTCTTAGCTTCCAGTCGTTTTCAAGCATGGTTGTTCAGTCCCTCTCTTTGGGAATATAAATGCGCAGATTTACCGGATCCGCTTCCGTCATATCGGTCGCAGAGCCGATATGGGAGAGGTTGAAAGCGCGGTATCGGAAAGCCTCATCGCTTGTCGCTACACCGCTTGTCACCGTTCCGAGAGCCTGCGGCACTCGGCCACGATGAAAGCGACTCCGGCCATCAGGACGATATTGATATCCGGAATCAACTATGATGATGGTTCCAGAGGACAGATCCTCTTTTGTGAAGATGCGTGATGCGGTAAAATAGGGAATATCGGAGGCGGTGCTGTTTGCACTTGATACCAAAGCGGAGCTTGCGGTCGAGTTATAGTAGGCGGCGACCGTTGGCTCCCAGTCGAGCACCTCAAAGCTTTCGGGATCATAACCGAGCTTCTGAAGCCTTTCTCTGTCGGCGTCGTTCATTTCCAACGTTTTAACGGGGATTTCCATAGACTGGAACGAGGATTTCGTGACGGAAAGCGGCGTTTTGACCGCGGCATCCACCGCCTCACGGATCGCTCCCAGTTCGCCCGCAAGAATGCCGGCGCAGCTTTCCGGCATCCAGTCGATATCCTCGACCGGAAGTCCGGTAAGCGCTGCAAACCATGTCAGCGCCGCCGTATATCGGCCGGCATCATAGCTCAGGTGATAGCCGTCGCGCGTCAGCGTATCGCCGATATAGGAGGTGCGAAGGTTCTGAATGGCGGTGCCGCTCGGAATCACACCGGCAATGCTCTCGTGCTTCAAGACTGTATCAAGTACGGTGTCGGCAATCGCATGATACATGGTGATCTGGTATTTTTCGTAGTTTGCGAAGTCCCCATGCGAGGCGTCCGACTGATATGCCCACGTCATATGCCAATAGATTTTGGCGTCGGTTTTATGCTCGTGGATATAATCGAGGATATTTTGCAGATTGCCATAGGTTTCGGGCATATCGCTGTCACCGCTTGCCTGCTGGATGGTGATAATGTCCCAATCCTCCTCTTCCAAGGCGGTGGAACGCTTTGGGCGTTTTTCGTCGTCCAGTATCCGTAGACGTTTTCATAATAGGTATAGGCGTTTGCATCTTTCTGTATGTTGTTCCAGTGCGTGTCGAGCGAACAGCCGCCGATGTACAGATTGCCGAGCACAATGTCCCCGATACCGGCGGCGTCGCAGATATCGCAGAGATATTCCATGGCGTCTACGCTGAAGCTGTTGCCGATTGCGAGAATTTTAATGAAATCGGTCGCCGGAATGTTTTTGATTTGATGGACGCCGCATACCGAGCAGGTGAGCTGCACCATTCTTTCGGTTTTGACGCCCGGCTCGACAAGGATATCCTCGATATCGAATGTGTGTACCTCGCAGAAAGGGTCGGGCGGCGCCGACGCCGGACGGACCGGCGGGCCGTCGATGCTTGTCATTTCGGCTGGGGTGCTTTTTCCGCAGCCGCAAAGAAGAAAAAGCGCCGCGAGAATCGTTGCGATGACGGATATCGTTTTTTTCATGCCGACAGGCTCCATGTAAAAATATGAAATCGATTTTCCGAACCGAGGCTTTGCTCTTCTATGGGGAATGAAATGCGGCGCCGTTTTGAGAAGCGGCGCCCGCAAATTTCTTTGTTTTTCCTTTTATCTTTGGACGCGGCCGGAGCCGTCGCCTTTCATCAGCGCCTTGACCTCGTCGACGGAGACATAGTTGAAGTCCGTCTCGATGGAATGCTTGAGACAGGAGGCCGCCACGGCGAATTCGATGGTTTTCTGATTGTCGTAGCCGTTCATGAGGCCGTAGATAAGTCCCGCGCCGAAGGAGTCGCCGCCGCCCACGCGGTCTACGATATGCACGGCATATTTTTTGGAGAAATACGCTTCTCCATCTGTATAAAGCATGGCCGCCCAGTTGTTGTCGGAGGCGGAAATGCTCTCGCGCAGCGTGATCGCGACCTTTTCAAAGCCGAAGCGGTCGGAAAGCTTTTTCGCAACGTCGATATAGCCCTCGCGGTTGAGCTTGCCGCCCTCGACATCGTTGTGATCCGGCTTGATGCCGAATACCTTTTCGGCGTCCTCCTCGTTGGCGATGCAGACGTCGACGTATTCGCAAAGCTCGCCCATGATCTTTCCCGCTTTTTCGCTCGTCCAGAGCTTTTTGCGGAAATTGAGATCGCAGCTGACCTTGATATTTTTCTTTTTGCAGACTTTCAGCGCGTCGAGCGTGATCTGCGCCACGTTGTCGCCGAGAGCGGGGGTGATGCCGGTGAAATGGAACCATTCCGCGCCGTCAAGGATTTTTTCCCAATCGAAATCCTCGCGCGACGCCATGCCGATCGAGGAGTATTTGCGGTCATATATGACCTTGGACGGACGCTGGGACGCGCCCTTTTCGAGAAAATAGATTCCCATTCTCTCGCCGCCGCGCGCGATTTTGTCGACCGCGACGCCCTCGGCGCGCAGAGAGCGGACGGCCATATCTCCGATCGAGTGCGACGGGAATTTGGAGACGAACGCCGCGTCCATGCCGAAATGCGCGAGCGATACGGCGACATTCGCCTCGCCGCCGCCAAAGCTCGCTTCAAATTCGTTTGCCTGCTCAAAGCGCAGATAGCCCTCCGGGCACAGACGAAGCATCAGTTCTCCGAAACATACGATTCTGCTCATATTCGATTTCCTCCGAAATGATTTATGTGATTTTTGCCGCGCCGCGGCAAAGTGGATAACAAAGAAAAAGCTTTAAGATTTTTTGTCAGGCTCCAAATACAGCTTGTCGCAGTCGAAAAGCGCCTCGGCGTCGAGTGAGCTGCCGGCACAGGATATCTCCTTTTTCCATCCGCATTTTTTGCAGGAGATGAGGACACTGTCCCGTTCCTGCTCCACAAGAAAATCGCCGCCGTCAGGACAGCCGCAGACGATGCCTCCCTCCTCGGCGAGATCGCCGAGCGTAAAGACGATCAGATCGCGGATGTGCTCGTCTCCATAGAGATTGTCGCCCTCATTCCCGTCGTGGATCCCCGCCATCTCGGTTTCATCGATCAGCTCTTCCAGCTCCTTGTCGGATTCCTCGACCGCTTGCAGAACCGCGCCTTTCGCGCCGATAAAGAGGATATCGATTCCGGAATACGCACAGGGAAAGGTAAACAGCTCCCTTGTCGTGAGCAGTCTGCGGGAAACCAAGTACCGGTGCGGCGAAGGACAGAAAACGCAAGGGACGGTCAGGCGGATTTTGCCGTCGTCCGTGTTTTCGAGGATCAGCTCCGAGCCGCCGCAGTCGCATTTAAGCTTGATGACATCGCCGGAAAGCGCCAGCGCGCCGACGACGCTCATCACCGTCGTTCCGCATTCCGGACAGCGGTAAGCGATGGTGGTATCCTTGGGTTGTAAAATCATAGGTTCCTTTCGTTTCGGCAGTGCCGAGATTTTTCTGTTTTATGAAATATATTTTTTATATAAGAAATGATTTTCACATTTTCCATGCGGGGGATGTACTTTTCTCCCCTCGGAGAAAAGTACCAAAAGAGCCGCCGAGACACAGTCTCGGACTCTGCTTGTGCGGCTGAAAGCATCGTGCACACGCCTCAAAAGGTGTTGCAGTGTTCGCCCCGCTCACACAGGTCACCATTCGGCGTGCGGGAATAAAAATCTGCTGATAACCTTGCGCCTGCGGGCGCAGGGTCACCGCCTTTACCTGCACTTCCCGTTCGGCGTGTTCCACCGTGGTTGCCCTACAATGTCGTAGACATTGTATTTCGCTATCATTTAGTTTATTGCTTCACTTCAACAGGGCATAGATCGCTTGGGCTTTAAATCAGCTTGCACACCTTTATGGTGTGCAGACACGTGCCGTTATCCTGTATTTTCGGAGAAAATACATAGAATCGAAAGCAAAAAGCATAGAAAGAGCCTAAACGGGTATAGATTGTTTGGACTTTTTGTATGGGAGCCGACGGGATAAACTTTTAAAGTTTTGACAGCGATCGAACTGCAAGTTCGCAGTTTCTTTTGGTATCTTTTCTTGTTTGGACAAGAAAAGTACATGGTTTTCCTTTATAATGGAAAATTTAATAAAAATCAAATTTTCACTTTTCCGTTTCGCGGTGAAATGCTTCCAGCGCTTCGGAAAAGAAGCGCGCATATGCCTGAGACATGCGATTGTCTCCGCTTGCAATCTCGTCTGTCGCGTGATCGGCAATATCATAATAATACCGCCTGCTTTGGAGATCAACAGACAGGCTGTCGAGCGGGAATCCTTTTTCACGCTTCGGGTGCGGTGTGTCGGTTAACAAAAATTTTCTTCCGGCGGTGCTTTCGTCCATGCGCTCGTAGATGTGCGTGCTGTCCATCACGAGGCAGATGGCGTTGCGATATTGCGCCGTCAGTCCGCGCGGTGCCGCTGAATTACCCTGAAAAACTTTTGGAATCACTCCGAAGCGCATGGCAAGTGCGGCATAATACGCAGTCATTTCTTCATCGGTGAGCGTTTTTCCACCGATTCTGCGAACATAGATACCGGGTTGCAATTCCTCCGGCACCTCGTCGAAATAAAGTCCGGAATCGCAGGAAAACACGGGAATATGGTAAGCCTCGTAATAAGCATGCGCCTTGATGCGCGCATTTTGGAGCGCGTCGCTTCCTGCTTCCTCGATGAGCGGCGGAGGCGATAGCATATCGGAAAGGGAAAGCAACTCTATGGGAAGGGAACGAAGCCGTCGTTCCATGTAGGCGAGCTTTGCGGGATTTCCGGTGCCGTAAAGCAGCTTCATGCGCGTTTTTTCTCCCTTTCCTGCGAGGTTTTTTCCCGTTCGTAGTAGAAAAGATACTGCTGGGCGATGCCGGCATAATCTCCGAGCGTGGCGGGATCGAGCCCGTCCGGATAATATTTGTCGAGCACGCGCCGTATCCACACGTCCACCGGAAACGCTTCGGTTTTGTGCAGACCGTAGAGCATCGTGCAGGCGGCGACCTTTTTTCCTACGCCGCAGATGGCGGTGAGCGCCGCCTCCGCTTCTTCGGTATCGGCGCCTTTCAGCGCGTCGAGCCGGACCTCTCCGTTTTGACATTTTTCCGCCGCGTCGATAAGATATCGCGCGCGAAAGCCCATCCGGCAGGGAACAAGTCCTGCGGGCCCGGCATCCGCGATCGCTTTCGCGGCGGGAAATTTGTGATAGATTCCATCCAACGCGGAAAACGGTTCGCCAAGCGTCCGGCAAAGGGCGGAGATGATTTTCTTGATGCGCGGGATGTTGTTGTTTTGGGATAGGATGAACGAACAGAGCGCCTCCCACGGCTCCTGCCGCAGAATCCGAATGCCGGACGCGCAGCGCACAGCCTCATAGATGGTATCTCCGTATCTTCCGAAACGCTCGCAGATATCCTTTTGAATGGCTTCATAGTCCTCGTCGAGCGAAAGGAAGTATCTCCAAACGGTTTCATAATCCGAAAGCGTCGAGCCGTAAAGGATTACATGGTCGTCCGTCGGCTGAAGAATGCGGATGGCTCTGCCGTATGCGACGCCTTCATACCAGCCGTTCGGACTTTTGTCGAAGCGGAAGCACTGGCCGCATTCAAACGTCATTTCCGCGTTGAAGAAGGAGACGCCGGAAAGCTCGACAAAGGGGATTCCGTTTTCCCGTATGATGCCTTCCTTTGCCGTAATCGCCATGTGTCTCTCCCTTTCTTATGAATATCCGTATCATTCTCTTTTCATTATGCACCAAGGCGCGCGGTTTGTCAAGAAAAATACGTCCGGCGGAGCTTGTTTTTGTACGCATCGCCGTCGTTGATTTCCTCAGAGTAGCGATAGGCCGCCGCGTGCACGGCCGCATAGAGCGCGTCATCGGAAATCAGTGCCGCCGCGTGTCGGATCAGCATCTCGTCGTCGTCCGACAGAAATCCGCTTTCTCCGTCCTCGACCGCTTCGGCAAGGCCGTCCGTTTTTACGGCGACGACCGGCACGCCGAGCGCGCCGGCCTCCAGAGCGGCGATCGGCAGTCCTTCAAACCTTGAACACATCAGCAGAAAGCGGGCTCCGGCGAGCAGCGTATAAGGATTTTCGAGATAGCCGGGGAAATCGACGTGTTCCGAGATTCCCAGCTCTTTTGCATATGCCATTGTTTCCGTGAGCATGGAACCGGAGCCGACCGCGGCGAGACGCACATTCGGACAGCGTTTTAGGATGCCCGCGAAAATCCGCATCAGGCGCATGGGATCCTTTTGCTCCTCGAAGCGTCCGAGATAGATGCCGGCGTAGGGGGAGGAGACGGGAGACGAACCCGCTTTGCCGCGCACCGCGGCGATATCGATGATATTGGCGAGATGCTCGCTTTTGTGCGCGACGGCATCCGCAAACGCAAATTCCTCCATGGCGCTTCGGTTTACCCAGAATATATGGGAAAAATGCCTTGCCGCCATGCGGTAGAGCCGCGCTTTCAGTGTTTTTCTGCGCATGGCGGGCGTGTTGACATGTATGGTGGAAACGATTTTGCAGGTACCGGAAAAGCGGGCGCATACGACGCCCGCCCGCACGTCGTGCGCATGGAGGATGTCCGGCCGATAAACGGAAGCCGCTTTCTTCAAGGAGAGAGGCGTCAGCTTTTTCATCGGGATGAACCGGATCTCACGCGCACGAAGCGCCTCCGCGATTTCGCCGTCGGGACTGGTATAGGCCATTTCCACATCCGTGTCGCCTCGGAATCTTTCGATGATGTCACAGACGACGTGCTCCGCCCCGTAGAATTTGCTGCTGCCGAGCACATGGAGCACCCGTATCTGTTTTTTCATCGCGGAGCGGTAGACCGCGTCCATTTTTGCAAGCGTGTCGTCAAGCGAATACGGCCGGATACGCTCTCGGTTGTCCGCTCCCAGCTTTTTTCTCCGTTCCGGATTTTCGATGAGTGCGGTGAGCGCCTCGCCGACGGCGCGGTAATCAAAAGCTTGGCAGAGAGAAGAAGCCCCTGCGTCGTGCAGAAGATCGCGGCAGCCGCGCGCGTCCGAGGCGACAACGGGCAGTCCGCATGCCATCGCCTCCATGACCGCCCGCGGCAGTCCCTCCGTTTTGGATAGGTGTATGTAGATGTCGGCGGCGCACATAAGCGCCGGGATATCGGCTCGGTATCCGAGGAAGCATATGTGCGCTTCCATGCCGAGCCTTCGGGTAAGGGATTCCAGCCGGCGGCGCAGCCGTCCGTCGCCGGCGATAAAAAGCCGAAGCGCCGCTCCCGGATGCTTCCGTATGCAGTCGGCGGCCGCCCGTATCGCCGTTTCGTGATTTTTGTTGCGGTCGAGTCTTCCGACGGAAAAAACCATAGTCTCTGAATCCGAGAGCCCGAGCGATTTTCTCGTTTGCTCACGGAGAAAGGGACTTTGCGCATAGACGTCGGTATCCACGCCGACGCCGGGCACGTATTCGATCTTTTCGGCGTGCAGATGACGCTTCGCATATGCGAAATCCTCAAGATTGATCGTGATAAGAACATCGGTGAGCCTCGCGCAGTATTTTTCCACCGCTTTAAAAATAAAGGAGGGAATGGACGGCGCTCCCTTGTAAAAAGCAAAGCCGTGCGCGGTATAGAGAAGCTTCGTGCCCCTTTTGCGGCTTTTCCGCGCGGCAAGGCGCGCAAGGACGCCGCCGACCGGCGTATGACAGTGGATTATCTCGAAATTTTCGCTGTCGATGACGCGCCGGAGCCGGCGGTATGCTTTTATATTGCGCGGGGAAAAGGGTCTGCGGTCGAATGGGACGGGATGGAAAACGTCGCAGAACGGAATTTCCGTACCGCTTCCGCTATCCGCCGCCGCGACATGCGTTTCGTAGCCGTGCTCCCTGAACCATTTGAGATATGGCAGATGAAACGCCTCGATGTGCGCTTTTACGACCGTGGCGACAAACAAAACCTTTCGTGAAATGGCGGACGCCTCCCCTCCTATTTTAGAAATAACGGATTTCGCATCCGGCGGGACAGCGGCAAAATTCGATGCCGGGGTAGGCTTCGTTTAACATTCTGATAAAAAAGGCGGAAAAAGGAATCTCCGTGTGATAATGTCCGGCGGCGATGACGGAAAGTCCGCGCTCGGCCGCGTCGAGCATATGGTTGTAGCCCGCTTCCCCTGTGACGAGCGCATCCGCGCCGGCGCGGACGGCGGCTTCGATGTAATCCTTTCCGGCGCCGCCGAGAACGGCGACGCGGCGAATGGGCTCGTTTCCCTTGACGGCACATACGGACGGCGCGTCCAACGTATGCTTGACAAAAAGGCAGAAATCGTCGAATTTGCAAGGCGCGGAAAGCGTGCCGAGCCGTCCCGTCGTGTCCCCGCCGGGACCGAAAGGCTGTGTGTCCGAAAGCCTGAGCGTCTCCGCGAGAATGTCGTTGACGCCGCCTCTTGCCGCGTCGAGACGGGTGTGAAAGCTCATGACGGCGATCTGTTCTTTTAGCAGAAGCATGATTTTGCGGGCGGCGGGATCGTCCGTATTCATATGGCGGATGCCTTTGAAAATGAGGGGATGATGCGAGATGACAAGGTCCGCGCGTATATCCGCGGCGTACTGAGCGACGGCGGGCGTCACGTCAAGCGCAAACAGCACTTTTCCGACCTCTCGTGCGGGATTTTCACAGACCATGAGGCCGTCGTTGTCCCATTCCGCCGACAAAGCGCAGGGCAGGAGTGCATCGAGATAGCTGTAAATTTCGTAGACGGAAGCCATAGAGTTCTCCTTTGATCGTTTAAATATCCGCAAGCTCCGCGCGGATGGCGAGGAGCATTTCTTTTTCTGCCGAGGCGTCGTGCCCGCCCTTTTCGAGACCGGTAATTTTTTCACTCAGCACGGCGGCCTGACGTTCGCACAGGGCGGGGAAAAGAGGTATTTCCCGTTTGTGAGCAAGGGTATAGCTGCCGAGCAGCAGCTCGAGCGCGGAAAGCTCCCGCTTTACGCCGTCATACCGGACGCACAGGATTTGATACAGCTTGCCGCCCTCTTCGGCGATCGCTTCCTTTTCCACCTGCCAGCCGTCGGATAGATAACGCCGCAGCTCGGGAATATGCTGCATCGGTTGGAGGATGAGACGCAGATTGGCCGTTCTGATAAAATCGGCGGCGTCGAGAATGGAAAGGATCATAAGTCCGCCCATGCCGGCGATGACGATATCCGTTACGGGATAATGCTCAAGGCCGGAGAGCCCGTCCGTCAGCACGGTCTCGATTTTGTCGGAAAGTCCCGCCGCGCGAATGTTCTGCTCGGCGCGCGCAAGCGGCCCCTTTCGGATATCGGACGCGACGGCGCGGCTTATTTTTCCTCTCTGTGCAAGATAGATCGGGAGGTAGGCGTGGTCCGTGCCGATATCGGCGAGATATGCGCCGTCCCTCACGAGATTTGCCGCGGCAAGCAGGCGCGCGTCAAGAGATGTCTTCATGACAGGGTTCTCCCATATACAGATCGCCCCTTCGCTTTTCGGAAGAAAAGCAAAGGGACAGCTCTGTTATTTTGTTTTCAGATAAGCATTGATTTTTCCGACAAGCTCGTCGGCGTCGGTTCCGTGAACGGCGCATGCCATTTCAATGCTTTCTCCGCGGGACGCGGGACAGCCGAGGCAGTGCATGCCGATTTCGAGGAAGTAGGGGGCGAGGTCCTCGTCCAGGTCGAGGATGTCGCCGATGACGGTGTTTTTCGTGATCTCTTTCATCTTTCATTCTCCTTTTTCCGCCGCGCCGTGCGCGAAGGCGCGCGCACGCGAACGGTTTGTTTTGATTTTGGTTATGACGAACAGCGCAAGCTGTAAGCATACGAAGTTCAGCGCCGCGGCGCCTGCGGCCGTCAGCAGATCGACCGCGCCCGGCAGGGCATAGCCGAACGCTTCGCGCGCCGGCGCGTAATACAGCAGCAGCGCCATACCCGCCAGCGACAGGGCCAGCGCGGGCAGCAGGAGGTAGTTGCGGTAGGCGCGGCTGGTGACGAGGCTTTGCTTCGACGAGCCGGAGAACGCGAAGGCGGCCAGCAGCAGCACCATCGTGACGAGCACGCGCGCGTGCGCCGCTTCGGCGCTGCCGGCGAAGTACGACAGCAGCAGCGCCAGCGCACCGCCGCCTGCATAGCCCAGCGGCACTGCAAAATCGGCGAGTCGGGGGCGCGCGGTGTAGCGCGGAATCTTGTCGGTGAGGATTTTGCGGTGCGTGGGCGCGAACGCCAGCGCCAGCGCGAACAGCAGGTTGGCGCCGAAGCCCGCGAACACAATTTCCGTCACCCGCGCGGGGAATTCCAAGCCGCAAAGCAAAGACAGCAGTGCGGAAAAGACCAGCATCGCGTAGGCGACGACCAGATATTGCACCACCGCATAGACGCGCTTGTAGATGCTGCGCGCGCATTCGAGCACGCGCGCAATCACGTCGAAGCCGCCCGCGTCGATGAGCACGTCGGCCGACTGCAGGATCGTTTCGGGCGCTTGACTGTTGGAAACGAAGGTCGCGTCCGCCTCGCTCATCAGCGTCAGGTCCTCCATCCGCTCGGCTGTGACGGCGACGGCCTTGCCGTCCTCCTTACGCAGCCGCAGCACGCGCAGCCATTCCGCGTCGGTGACGCCGCGGTAGACCTTGTAATCGGGGCTGTTGGCGATGTAAAGGCCCTCGTCCATCCCGCGAAGCTGCTCGCCGGTGATGACCTGCGACTCGTCGGTGATGATGCCGGCGTTTTTGGCGTGGCTGACCGCGCTGTAATAGGATTCGTCCGTCCGCACCACCGGCTCGATGCCGGCCTGCGCGCATTTGTACACCGCCGAGGCCGCGTCCACATAAACCGACGTATAGCAGCCGATGAAGCCCCTGAAAAGCAGCCGCTTCTCGGCGTCGATCTTTTTCAGACTGTCGCAGTCGGTCACGCCGGCGGCGACGGCGTAGACCGTCATCGACTCGCGCGAAAGCTGCGCGGCCTCGTCGAGCAGCCGCTTGGCGGCGGCGGGCGTCATCTTTTTGGCTTCGCCGCCGGACATATATCCGGCGCACCGGCTTACGACCATCTCGGGCGCGCCCTTCAGGATGACGAGATTCTTGCCCTCGTGCAGCACTAGGGTGCGCGGGGCCTCGCCGCCCGTGGAATATTCGGTTTCGATTTTGAAATAGTTGTTTTTCAGCTCCGCAATCTCGACGCCCAGATCGCCCCGGGCGACCATGATACCGTACGTCTCGTCGAGTATCTCGTCGATATTGTCTACGCCTTCGCTGTTCTCGATTTTCGAGATGATCTTGATCGAGCTGTTGCGGTCCTTGAGTATCTTCTTGACAGCCAGAACGTCCGACTTTTTCCGGACGAACGAGTGGGCGATGAAGTCGATATCCATGTCGATCGCCCAATTGATGAACTCGTGGTCCTTGTCCGTCACCGAGGGAAGGTCGATCGGTACGCCGGGAATGTTCACGCTCTTGCGGGGTTTGATTACGCCGCCGTTATGCACCTCGCAGACCAGCTCGTCATCGGCTTTGTCGACCACTTGCAGTTCGAGTTCGCCGTCGTCTATCAGGATGATCGATCCGGTCGGAACCGCATCGTATATCGTCGGGTCGTTCAGATATATCGTTTGATCGCTCGACGGACGGTCTTCGGCCGTGCCCTTCATCCGGACAAGCTGTCCCTTTTCGATGGGAATGCCGCTCTCGAAGCCGGCGGCCATGCCGGTCAGGCGGATTTCGGGTCCTTTGGTGTCGATGATGATAGCGATCTTCTCGGAGACGCGGCGGACGTTTTCGACGATCGTCGCCGCGCTGCGGGTCGTGACGTGAGCCGTGTTGATGCGCACGGCGTTCATGCCGGCCTCGTACAGGGAGCGGATGAACTCTACCTCGCAGCGCTTGTCCGAGATCGTGGCGATTATTTTGGTTCTTTTATCCATAGCTTTCGAGTTCCGTTTGTCGTTTCCTGGCGCGTCGGCGGCCGGAGACGGTTCATTCCATGAAACTGAGCAGACCGAGCCGGTACGAGTCGAGTCCGAAGCCCATGACCGACCCCTTGCATTTGGGCGCGATCAGCGAGACGTGGCGGTACTCCTCCCGGGCCAGAATACAGGAGATGTGCACCTCGACCACCGGCGTGCGGATGCCTCCGATCGCATCGGCGATTGCGATCGAGGTATGGGTATAGGCTCCGGCATTGATCACGACTCCGTCGTAGACGTCCTGCGAGGCGTGGAGCCGGTCGACGATCTCGCCTTCGATGTTGGACTGGTAGCAGTCGATCGTCACCCCGGGGAATCGTCCGCGCAGTTCTTCCAGATAGGACTCGAACGTCCGTTCTCCGTAGATGCCTTTTTCG
>URZF01000003.1 GCA_900552255.1 uncultured Eubacteriales bacterium
AAAAGAACAACAGATTTTCCGTTGTTCTTTTTCATTTATCATGGTGTAATATCGAATTTATATTGACAGAAGGCGCTTTTTGCGTGTAAGATAGAAGCAATGAAAAATCCAAATAGTCGGAATCCGTTTCATAACCGCCAATGGAGACGGCGGCGCCGGAATTTGCAAGAGAGGTGCTGACGGCGCCGCGTCGTGGCGCAAAACGCCGGGAAAAAGAATCTTCTATATGGATTGGCTTGACCTTTGCGGATTTATCACCGCTGTTTTGCTCATGGCCCCAACGATTTTGGACGGAGTTTTTCACCGGGAGGCGTTTGAAAACCGTTTTCACAACCGGTCCATTGAGATAATCGAACAGAGCGGGCGATTCGGCTGCCTTGCTTTTGCCGTATTTCATTTTCCTATCGTCTGTCATGTCTGTCGGTTTGATTGGGCACAAACGGCCGTGGCGGTCGGGAACGGAGGATGTTTGGTTGCGTATGCTCTTTTTCGGCTGTTGTTTCGCAAAAAAGCCTCCGTCGTCAAGGCTTGAGCGTTGTCGGAGATTCCTGCGGCAATGTTTTTGCTTGACGGCCTTTTGCTCGGCGATATCCCGCTTCCGGTGATGTCTGTGCTGTTTGGAATCGGTCATATCACGCTGAGCGTGAAAAACGCCGCCGAAGCGCGGCGGACGGAACAACGGGGAATTGCGGCAGGATACAAGTGATAAAAAGAAAAAATCCGGCAGAGCGGACAAACGAAGGAGAGTTTTATGAAAAGCATCATTGAAATCCGCCATCTTTATAAGAGCTTCGGCGAGGTGAGGGCTGTGCAGGATCTCAGCTTCCGCGTAAAGGAGGGCGAGCTTTTCGCGTTTCTCGGCCTCAACGGAGCGGGGAAAAGCACGACGATATCCATTCTGTGCGGTCAGCTTGCAAAGGATGCGGGGAGCGTCGTCGTCGACGGCGCAGACCTCGATCATGACGCCGACAGAATCAAGCGCGAGCTCGGCGTTGTCTTTCAAGCTTCCGTACTGGACAAGGCGCTGAGCGTCAGAGACAATCTCGCGTACCGCGCGGCGATGTACGGCATTACGGGAGAGGCGTTCCGGAGGCGCCTTGCGGAGCTTGCATCTATGCTGGAATTTGAAGATCTTCTGAACCGGACGGTCGGAAAGCTGTCCGGCGGTCAGCGGCGCCGCATCGACATTGCAAGGGCGCTTTTTCACAAACCGAGGATTCTCATTCTCGACGAACCGACCACGGGACTCGATCCTCAGACGCGCGGAGCGGTATGGCGCGTGGTCTCGGAGCTGCGGAAAAGTGAGGGGATGACTGTATTTCTCACTACGCATTATATGGAGGAGGCAGCGGACGCGGATTACGTCGTCATCTTGGACGGCGGAAAAATCGCGGCCGAGGGCACGCCGCTTGAACTGAAAAATACCTATACCGGAGATTTTATCACGCTGTACGGCATCGCGGAGGAAGAAGCGAGAAGCTTTGGTCTGCCTATGGAGAAACTTCGGGACGCATACCGTATCGCCGTTCCTGGTACTGCGGGCGCGACGGAGCTGATTTTGAAATATCCGGCGCTTTTCACCGATTATGAAATCACAAAGGGCAAAATGGACGACGTGTTTCTCGCGGTAACGGGGAAAAAGCTTGCGGGAGGGGAGGACAAATGAGAACGCTCGGCTATCTTGTCAGACGCGATACCAAGCTGTTTTTTAAGGATAAGGGCGTGTTTTTTACCTCTCTGATCGCGCCGCTCATCATTCTTTTGCTGTTCATCACCTTTCTCGGGAACGTTTACCGCGACAGCTTCCTTTCCTGCATTCCCGAAGGGCTTACCGTGCCGGATTCTCTGACCCAAGGCTTCGTCGGCGGATGGCTCATGTCGTCCCTGCTTGCGGTTTGCTGTGTGACGGTCGCATTCTCCGCGAATATGATCATGGTGCAGGACCGCGTGACGGGCGCCGCGGGCGACTTTTCCGTCACGCCGGTGAAGCGCTCCGTCATGAGCCTCGGATACTATCTTTCCACGGTGATCGTCACGGGAGTCATCTGTTATGTCGCGACGGGCGCGGGCTTTTTGTATCTCGCCTTTGCCGGCTGGTATCTTTCCGCCGCGGATGTTTTGCTCGTGCTTCTCGACGTGTTTTTGCTCGTGCTGTTCGGCACGGCGCTTTCCTCCGTCGTCTGCCATTTCCTTGTTAGTCAGGGCGGAATAGCTGCCGTTTCGACGATCGTCAGCTCGACATACGGCTTTTTGTGCGGCGCTTATATGCCGATCTCCCAGTTTTCCGCCGGGATTCAGAACGTGATCTCTTTTTTGCCCGGCACCTACGGGACTACGCTTCTGCGCAATCATTTTATGCGCGGCGTGCTGTCCGAGCTTGAAACGACGCATTTCCCGTCCGAGGCGGTGGACGGCATCCGGGATTCGTTTGACAACAATCTATATTTTTTCGGGACTCGGGTGGATATTCCCGCGATGTATCTGATTCTCGGCATCAGCATCGCGGCGCTCGTCGGAATTTATGTGGTTTTGAATGTGACAAGAGGGAAGAAGCGCCGCTAACATGCGGCGGAAGGCGCTGAATTTCAAGCGGAAGACGCGATTCTCGACCGGCACGGCAGCTTGGGGGAAAAGGAGGAAAATGATGATTTTAGAAACGGAACGGCTTATTCTGCGTCCATGGGAGGAGAAGGACGCGGCGGCGCTTTATGAATACGCAAGGGATCCGCGCGTCGGACCTGCCGCCGGGTGGCCGCCGCATACGAACGTGGAGAACAGTCTTGAAATCATACGCGGCGTGCTGTCCGCACCGGAGACTTATGCCGTGGTGCTCAAATCCTTGGGAGAACCTGTTGGAAGCGCCGGCATTATGTTCCCGGGAAAAGGGCACGCGCCGATGGCGGAGCACGAGGCGGAAATTGGATACTGGATCGGCGTGCCGTTTTGGGGGCAGGGGCTCATTCCGGAAGCGGTGCGGGCGCTGCTTGCCCGATGCTTTGAGGAGCTTGGCTGCGAGGCCGTTTGGTGCGGTTATTACGACGGCAACGACAAGTCCCGCAGGGTGCAGGAGAAATGCGGCTTCCTCTATCATCATACGGAAAGAGAACTCCCGTCGCCGTTGGGGGATATCCGCACGGAGCATTTCACAAGGCTGACAAGGGAGCGATGGAGATCGCTGTGAAAAACAATGACCCGTAAAAGAGGGAAGCTCTTTTACGGGTCATTTGATTTTCAAGGTGCGCAGATAAGCTTTCCGCTCGCCG
Organism: uncultured Eubacteriales bacterium; assembly: GCA_900552255.1. Taxonomy (GTDB): domain Bacteria; phylum Bacillota; class Clostridia; order Oscillospirales; family CAG-272; genus QALR01. Next base: position 3,264 of record URZF01000003.1, read on the forward strand.
CTTATGCGGTCGCTTTCGAGCGCCTTTTGGATTGCCTTGTTGTGCGTCCATCGGTCGAGGCGATTCTCTTCGATATACGGCAGAATCTCGTCGTAGCGTTTGGCGAGCGCCGTTGCGAAGTACCACGCGATCATCATGTTGACGTAATATTCGTCGGAGCGTATCTCCGCGACGAGCGACGGATAGGCGGGCGCAAAATGCTCGTCCAAATAAAACCGCATGAGAAGGCCGATGCCGAAGCGCACCGTATAGGTGTGAGCGGATTTTATCCAAGATTTGATTTTTTCATACAGCGCAGGAAGGTGAGCGCTGAAGGCTTTCGGGCAGAACATGTCGCAGGTCGCCCAATTGTCGATATAAGAGAGGAACCGTTCGGTTTCTGCAAGCGCCCCGTCGAAGTCACGGATTTTCTCGATGAGGAATCCGTGCAGATTGTTTTCCTCATAGTAACGGTGGGGCAGCTCCTTTAAAAAGGCTTCCGCCTCCGGCGTACCGGCAAGCTCTTTCGCATATTTCCGGAGCGCCGGCGTGCGCACGCCGATTATCGTTTCCGGCTCTACGTTCGGAATCAGCTTCGCATGAAAGCTCTGGTAGCCCGTATCCTGCATGGCAAACAGGCGTGTCCGTATGGTTTCCGTCTGATCCATAAGCGCCTCCGGTCTATTTCAGCGTTCTTTCCCATTCCTCGGGACGGAAACCGATCAGAATGAAATCGTTCGAGACGACGAGCGGCCGTTTGACAAGCATGCCGTCCGAGGCGAGCAGCCGGAGCTGCTCGTCCTCCGTCATGGACGGGAGCTTCTCTTTTAAATTCATGGACTGATAAAGAATCCCGCTTGTGTTGAAGAATTTTTTGAGCGGCATCCCGCCTCGGATATGCCATGCTCTCAGCTCTTCATAGGTCGGGTTCTGCTCCTTGATGTGGCGGTCGGCATATGGGATCCCGTGCTCATCCAGCCATTTTTTCGCATTCTGGCAGGTGCTGCATTTTGGGTATTCCAAAAAAATCATGATTTTGTTCCTCCGAGCTTTTTTATTTTTTCAAGGATTTCCTCGTCCGCCGGACAAAATTCATACCGCCCGATCTCCTCCGGCAGAATCCAGCGGATGTCGTTATGTTCAAGGAGCTGCGGCGTTCCGCGGACGATTTCGGCGTTGAAGAGGGTGAGGCGGATCGTGATATCGGGATATTCGTGCATGATCTGCGCAAAGATGCCGCACGGTCGGACGGTGATGCCAAGCTCCTCGCGGCATTCGCGGATCAAGGCTTCCTCCGCCGTTTCGCCGGCTTCCGCCTTGCCGCCGACGAACTCCCACATAAGTGCCCTCGTTTTGCTTTTCGGACGCTGACAGATCAAAAATTTGCCATTCTCCCATATCAGCGCGGCTGCGACTTCGGTCATGTTGTTCTCCTTTTATATGCGGATTTTTAAATGTTGGTCGCCGGAGCCGTAGACTCCGGAAATGGCAGCCCTCTGTCAAGCGCCTGTTTGCGCGCTTTCCAGTCCGGCATGAAGGACGCGAGCGTCTCCCAAAAGCGCGCCGAATGGTCGGGCTGGAGAAAATGCGTAAATTCGTGCATGACCACGTATTCGATGCAGGGAATGGGACAGGCGGCGAGCCTTTTGTTGAAAGTGAGAATCCCTGCCTTTGGTCGGCAGCTTCCCCAGCGGGACGTCATCCGGCGAAACCGAAGCTCAGGATAGAGGACGCCGCGTGCGGCAAAGAGCGGGTATACCGTCTCACAGATATCGGTTATGGTCTCTTTGCATCTTCGGTCGGCATAGCTTTCGAGCGTCCTTTTTTTGAGCTCGAAATCGTCGGGGTTTGTCACGGTGAGGACAAGGACCGTTCCATTCTGCGCGGCGCGGTTTTTTGTGCCTTTCAGAAGATGCAGGGTCAGGTCTTGCCCGAAAAGAGGGAAGCGCTCTCCCTCCTCATACCGCGCGGGAGGAGGCATCTTTTTTCGTTCCTCTTCAAAACGGTCGAGCGTACGCAGGATAAAACCGGCTTTTTCGAGCAGAAATTCCTCGATTTTTTCTTCCGGCACGCTTCGGCTTGCCGAGACGGCAACCGAGCCGTCCGCGCGGATCCGGAGGTTGACGTTTTTCACTTTTTTTCGCTGAAATTCATAACGGATTTCCCTGCCGCCCAAAATGACTGTGCGTGTCATATCCGTCCCTCCGTTTCCTGATTTCGGTGTTATGATATCACAAACGGCTTGTCCTGTCAATCCGGATTTTGTCGGTTTGCACAAAACGGATTCTCGCCGAAATTATGATTTGTGCAGATTCCTGTTTTTGAAAAAAGGTACTTGACGACAGGCTTTCTCGGAACTATACTGTCTGCGTTATCCGGCTTTGGCGCGGAAATCTTATGGGATGGGGTGAGGATATGTCATCCGTAAAAGAACCAATAGAAAAGCCGTCCTTTTTCCTTCGGCTGAGGAGATTTTTCGATCCGATCGACCTTACAAAGGGAAATATCGTCAAGGTCCTGATCATGTTTACGATCCCGATCGTTCTGTCCTATCTTTTGTAGCAGATCTATACGCTCAGCGATGCGGCGATCTGCGGCAGAACGCTCAGTGCGGAAGAAGTGGCCGGCGTCAATGATACGTTTCCGCTGACTTTTATCTTTTTGCAGTTCGCTTTTGGCTGTACCTCCGGGTTTACGGTCGTGACTTTCAATAAGCTGGGTAAGAACGACAGGGAGGGGGTGCGCCGTTCCTTTGCCTCACAGATCATTTTGTGCTCGCTTTTGACGGTTGTCATCACCATATTGTCCGTCGTCAGTCTGCGGCCGATGCTGGGATGGATTCATGTGACGCCGGACAATCCCGAGGTGTATGAGGCGGCGTATACCTACTGCTTCATCATTTTTCTCGGGATATTTGCACAGCTTTTTTACAATTCCATCTGCTGTATCCTGCGCAGCGTCGGAGACTCCCTTACGCCGCTTGTTTTTTTGCTGATGTCGACGATCCTCAATATCGGGCTTGATTTTCTCTTCATCATGGCGTTCGGATGGGGAGTGGCAGGCGCCGCGGTTGCTACGGTATTCGCACAGCTTGTCAGCACGGTCGGCTGCTTTGTTTATACCTTTGTGAGATACAAAGACATGCGGCTTTCCCGAAAAGATTTCAAGGTTTCGGCAGAGGAGCTTGTCCGGCATTTGAAGCTTGGGATCCCGCTGGGGCTCCAATTTTCTGTTTTGGCTGTCGGCATCGTGTTTATGATGGGCGGTATTGTCAAGTTCGATATCATGCCGAACGGGGTCATGGTGGCGGGCGCGCCTGCGCAGAACGGCTTCGGCGCGGCTACGAAGCTCAATAATTTTCTGATGTCGCCGCTTACGGCACTGGGCACGGCGGTCGTCAGCTTCAATGCGCAGAATCTCGGCGCCGGCGACCGTGTCCGCGTCAAGAAAGGAACGAATCTCTCGCTCCTTTTGATGCTTGCTGTCTATGTGATCTTCGCCGGTATCGGCCTTCTTATGACCGTAAACGGCGCCTATCAGTATTTATTTCTCAGTCCCGATAAGATCTCGTCGGAATCCATTGCCTACGGAAATCTGTTTTTATATGCGGATCTGCCGCTGTTTTTCATCGTAGGGACCCTGATCGTTCTGAGGGGGGCGATGCAGGGGATCGGAAAATCCGTTTATACGCTGATCGCCGGAACGGCGGAGCTTGTGGCGCGTATCGTCATCAGCGTGACGCTTCCGGCGCTTGTGAACGGCGCTCCGGTCGATGCGCTGGCCTCGAAGGCTGCGTATTTTGCGCTTTGCTATGCGGATCCGGGCGCATGGACGCTTGCGGCGCTGACGCTTGTGATCCCGTATTGTTATTACATTCTCCGTGGGAATCGCGAGCCGATTTTTTCGGGACTGCGGAAACGGCTTACGAAAAAAACCGCGTAAATACAGAGCCTTTCGTTCGCAAAGCAATCAAAAAACGGCATCGTAGATGCCGTTTTTTGATTGTTTCAGTTTTCTCTCTTTTTTCCAAAGAAGAAGAGCGCGACCGTGCCGGGGCCGGTATGGCTTCCGATCGTGGTGCCGATGCTGTTGATGACGACCTTTCCGTTCAGCTTTTTGAAGCGCGCCTCCACAAGCTCGGCGACCGCCTTCGCGTCCTCGTAGCAGGCGGAATTGGAAATATAGCATTTCCCGGAGTAGTCGAGACCGTCCTGCGCGTCCTCCTCCATTTTTTTGACGATTCTCTCGATGACTTTGGCTTTTGTGCGGATTTTTTCTCTCGGAATCAGCCTGCCTTTGTCGTCCATATTGAGCAGCGGGCAGATTTGGAGCACCGTCCCGAACCAGCCTGCGGCCTTGGAGACGCGTCCGCCCTTGACGTAGAAAGTGAGATCTGTCGAGAAGAACCAGTGATGCAGGTTCAGCTTATGCTCCTCCGCCCAGTCGCGCAGCTCGTCGATGGAAAGTCCCTCGTCTCTGAGATCTGCCAGCTTGTCCATGAAAAGCCCGTAACCGGAGGAGGCTCCGAGCGAATCCACGATGTAGATCTTTCTGTCGGGATATTTTTCGGCAAGCTCGTTCTTCGCGGCGTTGGCCGAGTTTACGACGCCGGAGATCCCAGAGGACAGACATATGTGCAGAATATCGAAGCCTTCCTCGAGGAACGGTGTGAAATATGTGATAAATTCGCCTGTGCTGATCTGAGACGTCTTGGTTTCGGCGCCGTCCGTCATCGCCTGATAAAATTTGTCAAAGGGAATGGTTTTGCCGAGATCGTCGGGGTATTGTTTCCCGTCCAGAGAATAGTGGAAGCAGATATACCGGATATCTCTTTGCTCAAAATGCTCTGCCGAGAGGTCTGCGGTGGAACAGCAGCTGAGTATGTATTCTCCCATGCTTTTACCTTCTTTCTTTGATATCTTTTAAAATGACAGCTTTACAAAATACAATTACACATGTTATAATAATATAATAACGGCGTGTTTATTTCAAGTACAAAAAGAATCTGTCGTAAAAATAATTATACAAATCATAAAATATGTAAAGTTTATCGGGAGGAGGCGTGAAATGGGAGAGGACAAACGTGTAAAGAAAACCAAAAAAAATCTGAAGCAGACGCTTATAACGCTTCTTGTGGACAAACCGTTTGAGCAGATCACGGTGACGGAATTATGCGAGACGTCGGATACCAGCCGCATCACCTTTTACACGCATTATGCCGATAAATATGAGCTTGTAAACGATCTGTTCTCCGATATGGCGGCGACGGCGGAGGAGAATTATGAGCGTTTGCAGCGGGAAAACAATCCGCAGCGCGGCATCGCTGCCGGGTGGTGCAATCTGCTCGACTGTATCCTGAATCTGTATTATTCCCATATCGCCCTTTTTTCCAAGGCGGCGCAGGCGGAAAATCCGTATTTGAGCTTTCTGTTTTATCAGTATGTGCTTCGGTATGTCGAAAAGCATATTGCCGACGCAGGCGACGCGCTGAATCTCAAATATTCCGCCAAAAAGACGACCGGTTTCCTCTGCTACGGGCTTTGGGGATTTATCAACGCGGCGCATTCGGAGAGGGAATCCGTCGAGCTTGTCAAACGGCAGGCACGGGAACTTTTGATGGAGCTGCTCCGGTCGAATGCGCTGACCGAGGTGCTGTTATAGCTTGTTTACCTGGTTGACAGGCGAGCCGGAGAGAAACGCCTTGATGTTGTCCGCGGCGATCTTCACAAGCCTTGTGCGCGCTTCCTGCGACGCCCAAGCCACGTGCGGCGTGACGTAACAGTTCTTCGCCGTGAGATAAGGGTGATTCGGCTTCATCGGCTCCATGTCGAGCACGTCGATGCCGGCGCCGCGCAGCCGGTTTTCGTTCAGCGCCGCGGCGAGCGCCTCCTCCTCGACAACGCCGCCGCGCGCGGTGTTGATCAGAACGGCGGAGGGCTTCATAAGGGAAAGCGTGCGCGCGTTTGCCGTCCCCTTGGTTTCCTCTGTGAGCGGGCAGTGGAAGGTGAGATAATCGGAGCGGGCAAACAGCGAGTCCGTGTCCGTAAATTCCACGCCGTCATATGCGGCGGGACGATGGGAAACGGCGAGCACCTTCATGCCGAACGCCGCTGCGACCTTGGAGACCGCTCGTCCTATGGTGCCGAAGCCGAAGATGCCGAGCGTTTTGCCGGCAAGCTCATAGGTCGGATAGGCGAGATAGGAGAACGTCTCGGCGCGTGTCCAGTCGCCGCGGGCGACCGACGCCGCATAATCGTCCGCACGGGCGGCGAAATGCAGGATCAGCGCAAACACATGCTGAACGACAGAGCTTGTGGAATAGCCGGGCACGTTGCAGACGACGATCCCGCGCGCATTTGCGGCCTCGATGTCGACATTGTTGAAGCCGGTAGCGAGCACGCCGATATAGCGCAGCGCAGAACAGGCGTCCATGAGAGAGGCGGTCATGCCCGCCTTGTTGCAGACGACGATCTCGTTGTTTCCAATGGCGGCCGCGAGCTTTTCACGTGGCAGCGTGTCGAAAAAGCGAACTTCTCCGAGCGATTCGAGCGGGGAGAGGGAAACGTCTCCGGTCGTGACGGTGCATTTGTCGAGTACGGTGATTTTCATAGCGGGATTCCTTTCGTTAAACGGATTTTCAGGCTCTTTTTATAATTATAGCATGAGACATGCGCAAAGAAAAGCGCTCCGCCGGAAATTTTCGGCGAAGCATATATATGCGGAGGGGAGAATTGCGGTAAATCTGCTGTGCATGGCGTCATATATGAAAAAGCATTGACAAAATTCGACGTTTTTTCATAGGATACTTGACAAAGATGTATATTTGGGAGAAAATAATAAGAAGAATATGTAAAGCGGGGCTGCTTTTTGTTTACACAGAACGCTTCGGTTTTTTGTGGAACGCATATTCGGTAAGTTTTGCCGCCGGAGCGGCAGATGGGGGATAAGATTGATATGAAGATCGCGATAATCGGAGCCGGCGCCATGGGCTGTCTGTTCGGCTCGTTTCTTTCCGAAAAGCATGAGGTCATCATGCTGGAGCAGAATCCCGAACGGATCGACGCGCTGAACCGTCACGGCGTCACGGTAGAGGAGATGGACGGCTCGAAGCATCATTTTTCGGTAAAGGCGGTGAGCAGCGGCATGCCGATCCCGGAGGTGGAGCTTGTCATCGTCTTTGTCAAAGCGACGGTGACGGAGACGGCGCTTTCTGCAAACCGCGGGCTTTTCAGTGAGCATACGGATGTGCTGACGCTCCAGAACGGGCTTGGAAACGACGAGATCATTGAAAAATTTGTGAGCAAGGACCATATTTTTGTCGGAACGACGAGGCATAACTGCGTCGTCACGGGTGCGGACAGCATCTTTCACAGCGGAAACGGCGTGACGAAGCTTGGCTCGCTTTCCGGCAATTCGGAAAGGGCAAAGCAGATCGCCGCGGCCTTTGCCGAATGCGGGGACGATATGATGTTCTGTGAGAATGTGCGCCGCCTGCTTTGGGAAAAGCTGTTCATCAATATGACGCTCAATGCGCTTTCGTCCGTGCTGGAGTGCCGGCTGTATGAAATCTATGATAATCCGCATACGTGGACACTTACCGGCAGGCTTGTAAATGAAGCGGTGGAGGTCGCCGCGGCGGATGGGGAGGTATTCGATCGGGATCTGGTGCTTTCCTCGATCAAAACGCTTTGTGAGGATGCGAAAAACGGCTTTGCGTCGATGGTTCAGGACCGCCGTGCCGGAAGAAAGACGGAGATCGACTTTATCAACGGCGCCGTGGTGAGGCTCGGCAAAAAATACGGGATCCCGACGCCGGTGAACGAAACGGTCGTCGAACTGGTGCATGCATATGAGGAAAGCGATTCCATGCGCGACAAGCTGTTTGAATAAACAAAAAAGAGAAACGGAAGCTTCCGTTTCTCTTTTTTGTCGGAACTTAAAATTTGACCTTGTGCTTCGGCTTTTTCACGGAGCCGGAACCGACGCCGCACAGACCGGCGAGCGAGGCGACGACGATGGACGCGGGCGCGCAGATGGCGAAAAGGGGAATGCGGATGCCGAGTCCGAACGCAAATGCGAGCAGAACGAGGATCCCGACGAGCAGGACGCCGGACAGCGCACCGCAGACAAGACCGCTTTTTTTATGACTGCGGGCGGAAAGATATCCTGCGAGCAGCGCCGTTATAAAAAGCGAGCCGAGCGCGAGCGGCGGCGTGAATTTATCCGGATCGTCGAGGGAAAGTCCCAAAAAACAGGATGCGAGAAGAAGCAGAAGCCCGACGGCGAGTGCGATCAGTGTGCTCGTAAAGACGGAAACGAAGAAGCTCTTTTCCTTTTTGTCCCGTGTGCGGCCTCTATTTGAGAGAGTTTTGTCCATAAATTACCTCCGAACCTTTTTGTTACATCATATGCGGTCCGGAGGTCGTTTATGATTATTTGTTTTCTTCTTCTGTTTTTTTCTCTTCGGATGTCCCGTCTCCGTCCGTGATTTCGGCGGGCTTGTCCTCGGTCACGGGCGCGTCGAACTTGCGGTCGATGCGCTTGATGGCCGTGCGCTCGAAGCGGATTCTCGTTCTTTCCTTGGTCGTTTCAAGGACAAAGGTATCCTCCTTGACGTTGACGACTCTGCCGATGATGCCGCCGATCGTCGTGATTTCATCTCCGACCGAAAGGCTGTTTCTCATATTTGCCGCTTCCTTTTCCTGCTTTCTCTGCGGACGGATCATGACAAAGTACATGATGACAAGCAGGAGCGGGATCATCAGAAGCGTCATAATATTGCCCAAGCTGCTGCCGGTCTCCGTGGTCGAAGCTGCTGCGTCCAAAAACATAGATCAAAACCTCCAAAATTTCATTTGCAAAACGGGAAAGTCCGCTTGTGTGCGGTTTTTCCGCTTATAAAAACAATCATTTATGTCAGTATATCCTATATTGACGGGATTTTCAATAACAATTTGTAAATTTGCCGATAAAAAGCAAAAGAATTTCTTGCTTTTTCCGCACATTGCAGGTAGAATATACATAGAATATCAGCTTTTTCCGAAAGGACGTTTGAAACGATGAAGGACGGTTTTTTGCTTGCCGCGACGGCCACTCCCGAAATCAAGATCGCGGACCCGGCGTATAACGCGGATAAAATCATAAAATATATGGCACAGGCAAAGGAAATGGGCGTGTCGCTGCTTGTATTTCCCGAGCTTTCAGTGACGGGGTATACCTGCGGGGACCTTTTTGCTGCGCGCACGCTTGCGGACGCCGCAATGGAGGCGCTGGCACGTATCCGTGCGGCGAGCAAGGGCTTCGGCGCGCTCGTGTTTGTCGGAGCGCCGCTGCGCCATCACGGCAAGCTTTATAATTGCGCCGTTGCCGTTTGCGGAGGCGAGCTTCTCGGCGTGGTGCCGAAAAAGCATCTTCCGAACTATGGGGAATTTTATGAGAAGCGCAACTTCACGGCAGCGCCGGACGGCGTCGATCGGATCTCTCTTTTGGATGAGGACGTGCCGTTCGGGACGGGCCTTATTTTCCGCGCCTCGAATATGCCCGAATTTTCCGTTGCCGCCGAGATCTGTGAGGATCTTTGGGTGGTGACGCCGCCATCTCTCTCCCATGCGGCGGCGGGCGCGAAGATCATCGTCAATCTCAGCGCGAGCAATGAGATCATCGGCAAGGCGGATTACAGACGCGCGCTTGTCACCGGGCAGTCCGCGCGCACTGTCGGCGCATATGTATACGCCGACGCGGGCAGCTCGGAATCGACGACGGATATGGTTTTTTCCGGTCACAGCATGATCGCGGAGAATGGCAGGCTCCTCGCGGAGCGCGCGCCGTTCGACGAGGGGATGCAGACTGCTGTGCTCGATGTGTTCCGCCTTGCGGACGAGAGACTCAAAACGGAAACCTATTTTTCCGAATCCGGATATGCGGCGGATCACCTGACTGTTCCTTTTGAGGCGGAGCTGCGCGACGTTCCGACGCCGAAATTTCCGAAGCGTCCGTTTGTTCCGTCCGATAAGGAGGAATTTGAAAAGCGTGCGGAGAGCATCATCGGGATTCAATCTGCCGGACTGCGCCGCAGGCTCGCGCATACCGGCGCAAAAACCGCCGTCGTCGGCATTTCGGGCGGGCTTGATTCGACGCTTGCTCTGCTTGTTTGTACGCGCGCGATGGACATGCTGAATCGGCAGCGCCGAGATATCGTCGCCGTGACGATGCCGTGCTTCGGCACGACGGCGCGGACGAAAAGCAACGCCGTGACCTTGGCCGAGGCGCTTGGCGTGACGGTAAAGACCGTCGATATCCGTCATGCCGTGGAGGTCCATTTCTCGGATATCGGCCATGACGCGGCGGTGCATGACGTGACGTATGAGAACGCGCAGGCGCGCGAGCGCACGCAGGTGCTTATGGATATCGCGAACGCGAGCGGCGGCATCGTCGTGGGAACGGGAGATCTTTCCGAGCTGGCGCTTGGCTGGTCGACCTACAACGGCGACCATATGTCCATGTACGGCGTCAACTGCTCCGTCCCAAAAACGCTTGTTCGATACTTGGTCGCCTATTTTGCGGGAAAGCTGTCCGGCACGGCAAAAGAGGCGCTGCTCGACATCATGGACACGCCGGTGAGCCCTGAGCTTCTGCCTGCGGAAAACGGCGAGATCGCGCAGAAAACCGAGGATATCGTCGGGCCCTACGACCTGCACGATTTCTTCTTATATTATACCGTGCGCATGGGCTTTTCGCCGAAGAAGCTTTTCCGTGCGGCATGCCGTGCGTTCGAGGAGGAATTTGACGCCGCGACGATCCTGAAATGGCAGAAGCAGTTTTACCGCCGATTTTTCTCGCAGCAGTTCAAGCGCTCGTGTATTCCGGACGGACCGAAGGTGGGCTCCGTATCGCTTTCCCCTCGCGGGGACTGGCGGATGCCGAGCGACGCTTCCGCCTCCGAATGGCTGCGGGAAATAGAAGATATCAAGCTCTGAAAAGAAAAAGCCGACCGTAAGGCCGGCTTTTTTATAATTTATGTGTAAAAATGAGCAAAAACAATATTGACGGAATGCAAAAAAGATGTTATAATGGTACGGAAAACAAAATCAAAGGGGGATTTATGAAAAAATTTACATCGCTTATTCTTGTATTGCTTATGGCTGCCGTTCTTATCAGCGGCTGCACGCATACGCCGGATCCGCCGGCGGATACGACGTTCTCCGATACGATGTCATCATCTGCGCCTGAGACGACGGAAACAACAGCGGCTTCGGAAACGACGGCGGAAGAGCTCACAACGCCGCCTCCTGAAACGACAGCCTGCGTCCACCGTTATGAAAAAACCGTTGTCACACCCGCGGATAAGGAGCATGAGGGGCTGGCGGAGTTTGTATGCGCGCTGTGCGGCGATTCCTATACAGAGGTGCTTCCGAAGATAAAATCCATCAAGATCCTCGCGATCGGGAACAGCTTCAGTTCGGATACGATGGAATATCTCTATTTTATCTTCCGTGAGGCGGGCTATACCGAAATCGTTCTGGGCAATCTCTATATCGGAAGCTGTTCGCTCGACATGCACTGGGATAATATCAAGTCCGGCGCGGGCGCGTATATTTATTATAAAAACAATTCCGGCGTTTGGGCGCAGAACAAGGATAAAAGCCTCTCTTTCGGACTTCTTGATGAGGATTGGGATTTTATCACGCTCCAACAGAAAGGAAACGACAGCGGCAATCCCTCCTCTTACGGAAATCTCGGAAATATTGTGAGCTACCTTACCAAGAATAAGACGAATCAGGACGCGAAAATCTATTGGCACATGACGTGGGCGTATCATCCGGACATGTTTCCCGGCCGATACGGTGCGACACAGGCGGGGATGTATCAGTCGATCGTGAGCACGGTGCAGAATGTGATTTTGAAGAATCAGGGCATCGACGGCGTGATTCCGTGCGGCACCGTCGTGCAGAATCTGCGTTCCTCCTATGTCGGCGAAGCCCTTACGCGGGACGGCTTTCATTTGAGCTATGATTATGGGCGGTACTCGACCGCGCTCTGCTGGTTTACCGTTCTCACCGGAGAATCGATCGACGAGCTCGATTGGGTGCCGGGCAACCGCAAATTTTTAGCCGAGCATTTTGCCGTGATCCGGGAGGCGGTCAACAATGCGGTGAAAACTCCGTATGCGGTGACGCAGTCAAGCTATAAGACCAAGCCGTGAGGGCGGTACATACGGCGTAAAAATACAAAAAGGAACGGTTTACCGTTCCTTTTTGTATGGGACACTTATGCTTTCCATATTTTTGGCGATGGTATCTGAATAAACTTTTGTAACCGGCTCTGCTCCGATATGTGCGGGCTGCCATGCCCGAGAAAAAGAAAAAACTCAAACCGTAACACCGGGGCAGGTGTACTTGATTTGAGTTTTGGTGGTGACCCGTACGGGAATCGAACCCATGTTTTCGCCGTGAGAGGGCGATGTCTTAGCCGCTTGACCAACGGGCCATATCATTTGGATCAGGCGCGATTCGTATTATATCACAGATTTTCCCGTTTTGCAAGAGGTTTTTCATATTTTTATGATTTTTCTTTTAAAAATTCTTCAAGGCAGAGCCCGGCTCGGTAGATTTCCTCTGCGGCCTCCCGCCCGACGTACCGGAAATGCCACGGCTCAAAGGCGATTCCTGTGACGGCTTCCTTGCCCTCGGGATAGCGGAGGATATAGCCGTACTTGTGTGCGTTTTCCGAAAGCCAGCGGTATTCCGCCGTGTCCGCAAAGGCGAGCGTCGCGCAGGAAAGATGATGGATGTCCGCGGCAAGTCCGCTTTCGTGCTCGCTTTCGCCCGGCAGGGCATAATAGCGTTTTGTGAGCCGCAGCGCCTCCTTTTTTGTCATGCCGCGCGCAAGATAGCTCTCGACGGCCGCATCGAACAGCTGTTTTTGATATTCGCGTGAGCGGTAGGCGCTGGTGGCGGTGATATCAAAGCCGGCCTCCTTTGCGGCGGAGAGCATTTCGTCGAGTGCCTTTGCCGCTTCGCGGCGCATTTTTTGTGTCGGTCTGCCGTCGTTCCGCGTGAATGCGATTTCGACAAAATCCTCTTGATAGGTTTCCGAGTAATCCGCGGGCAGAGGATGCTCGGCATTTATGAGAATGAGATAGTCGTCTGCGTCTCCGGCCGATACGGGATGGGAAAGAAGCAGGGCGCAGAGGGATAAAAAAGCGATGAGTTTTTTCATATTGGTTCTCCGAATCATGATAATCTGACGTTAGTTTGCACCGCCTGTCGGGTTTTTATGATATCCGTTCGTTTTGGGCATGTTTTTCGCGGGATTTTCTTGAATTTTCTATTGCAATCCGCAGTCAAAGCGATTAGAATAAAAGCATATCAGGAATGATTTCGGAGGATTCTGCTTTGAAAAACAATATTTTATTCCGCGGGATTTTGCCCGCGCTTGTCAGTCCCGTGACCGATGACGGCAAGGTGCTTGTCCGAGAGACCGAGCAGCTTGTGAAATGGCAGCTCTCACAAGGGGTGAACGGCTTTTATATCTGCGGCTCCACGGGAGAAGGTCTTTTGCTGAACCCCAACACGAGAAAGGAGCTGCTTGAGGTGGTCCTTGACGCCGCGGAAGGCAAGGTACCGGTTATTACGCATGTCGGCGCTATCGATCTTCCGACGACGCTGGAGCTGGCGCGGCACGCGAGAGAAGCCGGCGCCGCCGCCGTGTCATCCATTCCGCCGATCTATTTCCAATATGGGGAGAAGGAAGTGATTGAATATTATCAGACGCTTGCCGACACGGCAGAGATCCCTCTTGTCATGTACGGCGTGGGGCTTGCGAATACCAAACTGACGGTGTCGCTTGTCGAGAAGCTGATGAAGGTTGAGAACATCATCGGCATCAAATGGACTTATCCCGATTATTATTCGATGGGGCTGCTCAAGGATATCGACGGCGGCAATATCAACGTAATTAACGGTCCGGACGAGATGCTTGTCTGCGGTCTTGCCATCGGCGCCGACGCCGGTATCGGTACAACCTACAATGTGATGCCGGGACTCTTTGTCAAGCTCTATGACGCTTACAAAAGCGGACGTGTGGAGGAGGCAAAGCAGCTTCAGCTGGCCATCAATCGCGTGATCACGGTGCTGATCAAATATCAGGCGATCGCCTCGACCAAGGAGCTGCTCTGCCATATGGGCTTTGCGGTGGGGCAGTGCACCAAGCCTTTGCGCCGTCTCGACGATGCGGAGCGGACAGCTTTCTTTTCCGAGGTCCAGGGTTTTGTCGATTTTGAACGCCAGGAGATCTTAAAATAACCGCTTTCCAAGCGTGCGCAACCTCCGGCTGACAGTTTGACAGCCCCGCATGGTGGAATGCAACCGCCGATCCTGCTATGATAAAACGAAAAGAGGCGGGCTTGTCGCAGGATGCGCTTGCGGAGCAGCTCGGCATATCTCGGCAGGCGGTTTCCAAATGGGAAACGGGAGAGGCCGATCCGGATATCGTCTATGTGATGCAGATGTGCGAAATTTTCGGCATTTCGTCGTATGTTCTGCTTTTTGGGGAGGAGCGCAGACCCAAAACAGATGAAGTCTCCAAAAATATACGGGAAAAAAAGCCGACGGAGAAACGCTCATATCCTTTTATTTTGGGAATCCTTCTCTTGGTTTTGGGGACCAGCGGCATTGCCGTGCTTGGGATTTTATCCGCGCTGCATCTGTGGACGGCGATTGTCGGCCGATATGCTTATGAAGGACTTCTCGGCTTTGTCATCGGTACAAAAACGAGCTGGCTGTTGATTATATATATTTTTTGTATAGTCGTCGACGCTGTTTTGAGTGTCATCGCCGTGTTTTGTCCTTGGATATTGGATAGGCGAAAATGATCTGAAATAAAAAATAGGACCTTTCATATATCGTTTTTTACTGGTTTTATATATCCGAATACCGGAAGCGCGCAGGATTGCGTGCTTCCGGTATTCGCTTTGCTAAGTATGAATGGATTTCCATATGACCGCTATTGACTTGTTTTTTTACTCGACCGTATGAGCAATACCACGGCGATGCAGAGGCAGGACAGGCATACCGCGCCGCCGAAAACGGAATTCATCAGAAAGCGCAGGGCGTCATCGTCTCCGAAAGAGGAGAACATCGCCGTTTGCAGGGCGAACATCGCCATCAGTGCGACGGATAGGTTCAGCGCTCCGACGGCGGAGAAAAGAAGATGTTCGGAACGGCGGTTTTTCACGTATTGGAAAATCACGACGATCAGACGGTAGAACGTATAGGCGGCGGAGATATAGATCAAGGTGCCGGGATAGCGAAAGCCTTCATTTTTTAGAATCATTTGCATAGCCATGGCGGCGATGGCTATGTCGAGTATGAGCAGCAGCCAGCCGCAGGTGCGGCATCCGATGCGTTCTCTTTGCGCTTTTTCCTTTTCATCCGAAAGCGCGAGCATCTGTTTTCTGCTTTTTAGCACGTAAAACCGAATGATACTGAGCATGAGATAATAGACCGCAACAGCGCCGAACCACAGGGAGCGATAGTATACGCCTGTGGCAAATTTAAAGACGGCATACGCAAGATTGATGCCAAGCCCCGTATAGAGTCCGACCTGCATACGGAATTCCACGTCTGTTTTGTAGCGCCGGAAAATGTTGACACGCAGCAAGGCTGCATAGATTTTTTTTGCGACACGAGGGGCTGCAAAGCATAGGACGACAAGCGTATAGGCGGAGAGCAGATAGGAAAAATATCGGATCCCCTCGTTCGGCGCTTCTCGTGTGAAGGTATAAATCAAAAGAGCTGTCGAACAGATTATCAGAAGAATGAGCACGGCCGGGCTTGGGTCACGCAGCTTTAAGAGCAGCTTTTGGATCCGTTTCATCGGTTTTCTCCTTGATTTTCTGTGTTTTTTTGATGCAGATCCGGTGTGAAAACGGATCGATAAACGGGGCCGTTTGAAAAACGGCCCCGTTTGTTTTCCGTCATATTATTTGTCTGCGTAAAGCTCGCCGAGCTTCAAAAGTCTCTCGTATTTTGCCTTTGCCTGTTTCTCGGCCTCTGCGAAGAGGGCTTCGGCGCGGTCCGGGAAGGACTGAACCAGACGGCTGTAACGGGTCTCGCTCTTGATAAAGTCGATATAGCTTGCCGTAGGCGCCTTGCTGTCGATGGTCAGCGGATTTGCACCGGCTTCTCTCAGCGCCGGATTGTAACGGAACATCTGCCAGTAGCCAGCCTCAACGGCACGCTTCATTTCCGCCTGACAGTTGCCCATTCCGCCCTTGACGCCGTGCATCTCGCAGGGGGCATAGCCGATGACGATGGACGGACCGTGATAAGCTTCCGCTTCCGCAAGCGCTTTGATGGTCTGATTCATGTCGGCGCCCATAGCGATCTGCGCAACATAAACATAGCCATAGGACATTGCGATGTTGGCGAGGTCTTTCTTCTTGGTGGCCTTGCCGGCTGCCGCGAACTGCGCGACCTGACCGATTTGAGAGGCCTTGGAGGCCTGACCGCCGGTGTTGGAGTAAACCTCGGTATCGAATACCATGATGTTGACATCCTCGCCGGAGGCGATCACGTGGTCGAGACCGCCGAAGCCGATGTCGTATGCCCAGCCGTCTCCGCCGAAGATCCAAACGGACTTCTTGGAGAGGTAATCCTTCTCCGCGAGGATTTCAGCAGCGAGCGTGCATGCCTCACAGTCGCAGTTTTTGCCCGCAGCCTTCAAATCTTTCATATGCGTGAGCATTTCCGCACTCTTGTCGCCGAATACCTGTTTGCCGGCATCTGTGGAAAGGAACGCGATTCCTTCGTCCGCAGTGAGGATTCCATCTTCCAAAGCGGCGATGAGCTTCTTGGAAGCTTCCGTATTCGTCTTGCCGTCGTTGTAGCTGTCAAGCCATTCTTTACCTGCGGTTTTGATCTCGTCGGCGGCATATTCGATAGCGATCAGCGCTTCCACTTTGGATTTCAGCTTCTCGCGGATGGTCTTCTGACCGAGCGCCATGCCGAGTCCGTGCTCCGCGTTGTCCTCAAAGAGGGAATTTGCCCATGCCGGACCGCAGCCGCTCTCATTGTTCACCGTGTAAGGCGTGGAGGGCGCGGAACCGCCCCAAATGGAGGAGCAGCCTGTCGCATTGGAGATATACATTCTCTCGCCGAAGAGCTGCGTGATCAGTCTCGCATAGGAGGTCTCGGCACATCCCGCACAGGAACCGGAGAACTCGAGCAGCGGTTGATTGAACTGCGAGCCCTTGACGGAGGTATCCGCAAACGGCGTCGCCTTCTTCGTCACATGTGCGACCGCATAATCGAACGCGGCCTGCTGGTCGGCTTGGCTTTCCTGAGAAACCATTTCAAGCGCTCTCTTTTCGGGCTTGGTCGGGCAGACGTTGACGCAGAGTCCGCAGCCCATACAATCGAGCGGAGAGATCGCGATGGTGAATTTGTAATCCTCGCAGCCCTTGCCGATCATCTTCGCGGTGAACTTCGTGGAGGCGGGCGCATTTGCGGCCTCCTCGGCGCTCATTGCAAACGGACGGATGGTAGCGTGCGGGCAGACATAGGAACACTGGTTGCACTGGATGCAGTTTTCCGGATGCCATACGGGGACGTCCACGGCGACGCCGCGCTTCTCATAGGCCGCGGCGCCCTGCGGGAACTGACCGTCGGGCATATCGCGGAAAGCGGAAACGGGGAGGGAATCGCCCTGCATTTTTGCGACCGGGAATACGATTTCATTGACGAATTTGACAAGCTCCGGTCTTGTGCCTTCCGCTTTTGCCTCCGCTTTGTCGGAGACGGCGGTTTTCCAGGATTCGGGAACGTCGATCTTGACGATGGCATCCACACCGGCGTCGATGGCCTTGTAATTCATCTCAACGACGGCTTCGCCCTTCTTGAGATAGGATTTCTTCGCCATGTATTTCATATAATCGACGGCTTCCGCAATCGGCATGATGTTGGCAAGCGCAAAAAATGCGGATTGGAGAATCGTATTGGTTCTCTTGCCCATGCCGATCTCACGCGCCTTGTCGATGGCGTTGACGGTGTAGAACTTGATGTCGTTGTTCGCAATATAATTCTTGACCTCGGCGGGCAGATGATGGTCGAGCTCCTCGGGCGTCCACTGGCAGTTGAGAAGGAACGTGCCGCCCGGCTTTACGTCGTTGACGATCTTATAGCCTTTGAGCATATAGGACGGGTTGTGACAGGCCACAAAGTCCGCTTTGGTGATATAATAGGTGGATTTGATCGGGCTGTCGCCGAAGCGCAGGTGCGAAATCGTGATACCACCGGTTTTCTTCGAGTCATATTGGAAATATGCCTGGATGAATTTGTCGGTGTGGTCGCCGATGATCTTGATGGAGTTCTTGTTCGCACCGACCGTGCCGTCTCCGCCGAGTCCCCAGAATTTGCAGGAGATCGTGCCCTTTGCCGCGGTGTCGGGAACGGGCTTCTCTTCGAGAGAATGGCCGGTCACGTCATCGACGATGCCGATGGTGAAGCTGTTCTTCGGCGCATCCTTTGCGAGGTTTTCATAAACCGCAAAAATGGACGCGGGCGTGGTATCCTTGGAGCCGAGACCGTAACGGCCGCCTACGATCTTCGCCGCTACGCCGCTCTGCGCGAGGGAGGTGACGACGTCGAGATAGAGCGGCTCGCCGAGCGCGCCGGGCTCCTTGGTTCTGTCGAGAACCGCGATCTTTTTAACGGTTTTCGGAAGCGCCTCGATGAGCTTTTCCGCGACAAACGGGCGATAAAGACGGACTTTGACAAGGCCGACCTTCTCGCCTTTTGCATTCAGATAATCGATGACCTCCTCGACGGTGTCGCAGACGGAGCCCATCGCGATGATCACACGGTCGGCGTCCGGCGCGCCGTAATAGTTGAAGAGCTTGTAATCCGTGCCGATCTTCTCGTTGACCTTGTTCATATATTCCTCCACGATGCCGGGAATGGCGTCGTAGTACGGATTACATGCTTCTCTGTGCTGGAAGAAGATGTCGCCGTTTTCAGCGGAGCCGCGGAGTGCGGGGTGATTCGGATTGAGCGCGTGCGCACGGAACGCGGAAAGAGCGTCCTTATCGATCATGGAGGCGAGATCCTCATAGTCCCAAACCTCGATCTTCTGAATTTCATGGGAAGTACGGAAGCCGTCGAAGAAGTTGAGGAACGGCACTCTGCCCTTGATGGTGGAAAGATGCGCGACCGCGCCGAGATCCATGATCTCCTGCGGATTGGATTCCGCGAGCATTGCGAAGCCGGTCTGGCGGCATGCGTAAACGTCGGAATGATCGCCGAAGATATTCAGCGCGTGAGAAGCGACGCAGCGTGCAGATACGTGGATGACGCAGGGAAGCAGCTCGCCTGCGATTTTGTACATGTTCGGGATCATGAGCAGAAGCCCCTGAGATGCCGTGTAGGTCGTCGTGAGGGCGCCTGCCGCGAGAGAGCCGTGCACGGCGCCTGCCGCGCCTGCTTCGGACTGCATCTCCATGACTTTGACACGTTCCCCGAAAATGTTCTTGAGTCCGGTTGCAGACCAAGAGTCCGTCATTTCAGCCATCGGGCTGGACGGGGTGATGGGGTAGATGGCGGCAACTTCCGTAAACGCATACGATACATGCGCCGCGGCGGTATTGCCGTCCATGGAAATCTTTTTTCTTGCCATGTCTTTTTATCCTCCGATACTATAAGTCTCCACATATGATAGCACAAAAT
This sequence comes from uncultured Eubacteriales bacterium, assembly GCA_900552255.1. Classification (GTDB taxonomy): domain Bacteria; phylum Bacillota; class Clostridia; order Oscillospirales; family CAG-272; genus QALR01. The sequence continues at coordinate 22,964 of URZF01000003.1, forward strand.
TAAAAAAAAGTAAAGACATATCGGCGGAAAAAAAGAAAATTTAGAAGAATATCCGATTGTTTTTTACGATAGGAAAAACAACCGTGAAATTTTTGATATTTTCAAAATCGAGTGAAAGAAAAGAGGTCATTGACAGTCTGTGCTTTTTCCTATATAATAAATTCGTAATATATTTTTGACGGCATGAAAGCGCGGTGCAAGGCTTGATTTATGGGGAACGATAAAGATCAAAACCACCGGCTTGACCGGTGGTTTTTGGGCTACAACAGAAAAGCAGTACCTGCGTACTGCTTTTTTTACTAATATAACCCGCTTAGCTCCCGAGCTTTGCGGCGTTGATCTTGATGCCGGGGCCCATCGTGGAAGCGACGACACAGCTCTTGATATACTGCCCCTTTGCAGCGGCCGGTTTTGCTTTGATGACCGCGCCCATCAGCGTGTTGAAGTTGTCGGAAAGCTTTTCCGTCCCGAAAGAGGCTTTGCCGATCGGGCAGTGAATGATGTTGGTTTTGTCGAGACGGTACTCGATCTTACCGGCTTTGGCTTCGTTTACGGCTTTGGCTACGTCCATTGTGACGGTGCCGGCCTTCGGGTTCGGCATGAGCCCTTTCGGACCGAGAACCTTGCCGAGACGGCCGATGACGCCCATCATATCGGGCGTCGCGATGACGACGTCGAAATCGAACCAGTTTTCCTGCGTGATCTTTGCAACCATATCCTCGGCCCCGACATAGTCGGCGCCTGCGGCGACGGCGGCATCGGCCTTGTCGCCCTTGGCGAATACGAGCGTTCTTACGGTTTTGCCGGTTCCGTGGGGGAGCACGACGGCGCCGCGGACCTGCTGGTCGGCATGACGGCTGTCAACGCCGAGTCTGATATGAAGCTCGATGGTTTCGTCGAATTTCGCTTTGGATGTCTGGCAGACAAGGTCGATCGCCTCGCCCGCATCATAAAGCTTTGTTTTGTCGATCAGCTTTGCGCTGTCCTGATATTTCTTACCTTTAAACATTTCTGTTACTCCTCCTCATCAGTCTGTGACCGTGACGCCCATGCTGCGCGCGGTGCCTGCCACCATGCTCATAGCAGCTTCCAAAGAAGCGGCGTTGAGGTCGGGCATCTTGGTTTCGGCGATTTTCTTCACCTGCTCTTTGGTGATGGAAGCAACCTTCGTTTTGTTGGGAGTGCCGGAGGCCGTCTCGATGCCGCATGCCTTTTTGATCAGAACGGCCGCGGGCGGCGTTTTTGTGATGAAAGAGAACGAACGATCCGCGAAAACGGTGATGACAACAGGGATAATGAGTCCCATGTCGTTCTTTGTGCGCTCATTGAATTCCTTTGTGAAGGCAGCGATGTTGACACCGTGCTGACCGAGCGCCGGACCGACCGGCGGCTGGGGTGTCGCTTTTCCTGCCGGAAGCTGCAATTTGATGTATGCTACGATTTTCTTTGCCATGATTTACACCTCCGAATGTGGTATTTGCCGAGAAAATTGAAAGATTTTAATCACTCCCACAAGTTTTGTTCTCCTCTTGCGGGGAACGATGAAATAAAACTTATTTTTCCGCCGCGATGCTTGAAATATCAAGCTCCACCGGCGTTTGCCGTCCGAAAACGGACGCCGTGACCGTCACTTTTTTGAGATCCGGCGATATTTCCGATATGGTTCCGACAAAGCCGGACATAGGACCGCTCTTGATGCTGACGCTGTCTCCGACCTTGAAGCTCGTCGTCGCCGTTTTTGCGGCGGAATCGACGCCGAGCGCCTCGACCTCCTTATCCGTGAGGGGAACGGGACGCGAGCCGGGCCCGACAAAGCCCGTAGCTCCGGTGATCGTCATGACGATGTGCCATGTTTCGTCGGTCATGACCATTTTTACAAAGACATAGCTCGGAAAAATCTTGGATTCGCTTTCCTTGGTCACGCCCTCGGCGTTGGTCTCCGAGGTCAGCTCGACGGGGATCCTCACATCGGTGATGAGATGGGAAATGCCGCGGTTTTCGATGATTTTTTCAAGATTGGTCTTGACTTTGTTTTCATAGCCGGAATAGGTATGGACGACATACCATTTCGCTGCGTTTGCATTTTCGCTCATTTGCTTTCCCAACCTTGTCTCTTACGATACCGGACGGATGAAGTCGAAATTGATGCCACACATGAACGCCACTGCTCCTGCAGTCAACGTCAAGGAGGATGCTACAGCTTACACCATGGAGATTGCTGCACCTGGTTTGAAGAAGGATATGGTCAAGATGAACATTGATAAGGATGGTTATCTGAATGTATCTATCGAGAACAAGGATGAGAAGAAGGAGGAAAAGAAGGAGGAGCATTACTTGCGTCGTGAATTCTCTTACAGCAGCTACTCTCAGAGCTATGCTTTACCTGAGGATGCCAACCACGAGAAAATTTCTGCTGAGGTCAGTGATGGTGTCTTGAAGATTGAGATTCCTAAGGTAGTTAAGGAAGAGAAGAAAGACGATGTTAAGCACATAGAGGTTAAATAATTACTCATAACGTGCTAAACAATTTTCTTGATGACTTTCATAAGCATTGGAAAATAATTAAAACGGAGGCTAGTTCTAGAAATGGGGCTAGCCTTTTTTTGTATACTTCGGTCTCGTACCCACAATAATCCTAGCATCAGAATAATCCGTCGAAATTCGACGGATATAGCAAAGTAAATCAACTAAAAAAAGGTCGCCAGCATTTTGGCGACCTTTTTTAGTATCATATTTATTTCGTATTCAAAACCAGCTTCTTGGCTTTCATCTTTTCGCCAGCCACCGAAAGCTCTATCTTTCCTGGCTTATCGCCTGCTCTCAATATCACGAGAGCAGAACCCTGGAAGAGATTGCGCTGGATGGACTTCTCCAACTGGGTCTTTCCGATATGAAGCTCATCAGATGCGATGTTTCCGTTATCCACCGCCACGATATTCGCATCGCCCTTCACGGTGAAAGTCAACTTATCGAATGCCTTAGCATCCTTCACGTTCAGTACCCTTCTGCCCTTCTTATCTACGGCATAGATGCGAACGTGCATCAGATCCTTACCATCAGCATGCCAGGTCTCCATATCCGGAACCAGCTTCAGAGCCACAGCCCGCCGACTTCTCCTTCTGGTCGTTATGACCGAACTCACAGATCACATAAACAGCAATTAAAATTTCATTCTCCTTTCACAATCACCAGAGCATACTCATAATCAGCTACTTAAGTGTGAAAGGAGAATTCTCTGAAACAACAATAACAATCAGCAGAAAGGACTATAGATATAAGGAGAAGACAACTTAGTCTAAAGGAGAAAGCTACTATCACAAAAGGAATAGAAAAGGCTTCTTTGTATCGGATGACCCGGGTCATCCATATAGATGACGGGAGTGAGCC
>URZF01000004.1 GCA_900552255.1 uncultured Eubacteriales bacterium
CCTGCTTGTAAAGCCTGGACTTACGGGACTTTCGCAGATCAACGGGGGATATGATCTTACACCGGCAGAAAAATGGCTCTATGACATGAAATACATACATGACCGTTCCATTCTTTTGGATTTGAAATGTCTCATATGGACGGTGCCCGTAATCTTGACGGCGAGAGGCTCCCGATGACGCCGCGTTTTCTTTTTGACGACCGCCGTCCCTCCGCCGTCACGGAGACCTATATGCGGATCGTCCGGGAGGCCGTATGCGAGGCGGGATTTTTTGCGCAAGACCGGAAGCTTTGCAAAAGGCCGTCCCGGAAGGATTATATCGTGACAAACGAAGCGCTTGTTACCGTTCGGTATCTTTTGTCGGGTTATCGCAGGCATATCGTGTGGATGCAGGGGATCGTGCCGGAGGAATCCTATCTGCGCCGCCATTCGCGGCTTCGCCGCGCCGTGCTCTCCTTTGCGGAAAAATTTGTTTTAAAGCACGCAGACCTGTTGCTGCTCGTTTCCTCCGAAATGCTTGCTCATTATGAAGCGAAATACGGACTTCCCCTCGCCGGCAAAAGCGTTATCATGCCGTGCTTTTCCGAGACGGAGCCTTATGCCGGCGCTTTCGCCGCCAAGGAGGAGGGAACTTTCGCCTATGTGGGTTCTCTTTCCGCATGGCAGTGCTTCGCGCAGACGGCGGCGCTTTATGCCGAGATCGAAAGGCGCGCACCGTGCCGGACAAAATTGTTTGTATTCACGGAGGACACAGCGCGGGCGGAACGGCTTCTCGCGCAGAGCGGCGCGAAAAATTATGAGATTTCCCATCGTGAGGGCGCCGCGCTTTTGGATGCGCTTTCATCGGTCAGATACGGCTTTGTCCTGCGCCGAGAGGATCCTGTCAACCGCGTTGCGACCCCGACCAAGCTTTCCGTATACGCCGCGTGTGGACTCACGCCCATTTATTCTCCCGTGCTTGCGGATTTTGCCCGTCGGGCTGTGCCGCTTGATTACGGCATACAGGTGAAGCTTCCGTTTGATCTGCATGATGTTTCCGCCGTCCTGCGGGATATGGAAAAGGACTGGGATCCCCGCCGTATGCGCGACATGAGCGCCCGAATTTTTGCAGATTATTACCATGCCGGTGGTTATAGGCAAACGCTCGGGCAGCGGTTTTTGCGGCTTGCCGGAAATCCTCCCGCCAAACGCAGAATTTTGTTTATCGTCGGGAACACGCGCACAGGCGGGATTCCGAATGCGCTGTATGCGCTGCTGCATGAAATCCACGGATTCTATGATATTTCCCTTTTGGCTGCGGACGGCGGCGCGGACAGGGAAAGGCTTCCGGCGGATATTTCCGTTTTGGAGCCGGACGATATCCTGCGCGCCACCGAAACGCCGCTTGCCGGGCTCGGAGAGCTTTCCTTTCCCGCCGGAATCTTCCGGATATTCGGAGCCGCCTTTGCCAAGCTTTTTGGGAAAACGGTTCCGTTCCGGCTCGCCGCTCTTTGCCGGAGGGGAAAGCTTGGGGAATACGATGTCGCCGTTTCCTATACGCATCCGACGGCAGACCGCAGCTTCTGCGGGATCGCCTGCGAGCTCGCGCTTTTCGGCTGTCGGGCGTCCCGCCGGCTCGCGTTCATTCATTGCGATTTTGCGGAATACGGCGGAAACACGGCGGCAAACAGACGGCTTTTGCGGCGTTTTGACAGGATCTGCGCCGTATCGGAGGGCGTAGCGGCGCGTTTTCTGTCCGTGCTGCCGCGGGAGGCGGAAGCGCTTTCGGTCGTGCGCAATGTGATGGATGCGAAAAGAATTTTCGCGCTTGCGGCGGAACCGGTCACGGAATTTCCGAGCGGCCGTCGTCCGGTGATTCTGAGCGTCTGCCGGCTTTCGCCGGAAAAGGGACTGCTGCGCTGCATTCCGATCATGCGGCGGCTGCGGGACGAGGGCTTTGCTTTTACATGGCACATCGTAGGCGACGGACCGTGCCGGCATGCGCTTGAGAACGCCGTCATAGAGCAGGGACTTGCGGGAACCGTCGTTTTGCACGGTGAGAAGAAAAATCCTTACGCGTACATGGCGCGCTCGGATTTTCTGCTTCTCCCGTCCTATCATGAGGCGGCGCCGCTTGTGCTGGAGGAGGCGTGTTATTTGGGACTTCCGATTCTTGCGACCGACACCTCGTCGGCGGGGGAGCTTACGGGCGGCCATGCGGTGCTCTGCGGCACGGACGACGCCGCGCTCGCCGGTGCGCTGCGGCGATTTCTGTCGGAGAAAACCTATGAAGAGCTGCGCGGCGCGGCGGCGGACAGGGCCTCGCTCCTTCGTCTGAACGAGGAGTGGACGGCGGCCTCCATGCGCGCGTTTCGGGAGGCCTGCGGGAAGGGGCACGCGGATGGCACACGTTTTTGACCGGCCTGTCTGCCGCGACAAACTTGTCTTTTTCTGTACAGGAATCGGACTGCTCCTTCTTTGCCGGGATGTTCTGTCTGTTCCGGTGAGCCGCATATTCTTTCTGCTTGTCGTATTTGCGGCGCTTGTCTGCTTGGATGCGGAGGAAACCCGTCTTTTTGTGTTTTTTCTGATGCCGCTTTACGCGGGACTGCCTGGCAACTATATCACGGTGCTGCTGATTGGTAAGCTCCTTTTTCTCGCGCTGTCGAACCCGGATCGCTTCCGCATTTCCGTTTCCTGCGCGGTGTGCTCAGTGTTTTTTGCCGCGTATGTGTTTATCCAAAATCTCTCGCTCGGTTATGTGAGCACGTATCATTTCGCTTTCTGTGCGGAAATTCTGCTGTTGATGCTGCTTGTCTCGGACGGCTCTCCCATCCCGCTGCGGCACATGACGGAGCTTTATTCGGCGTCGGTGCTGATTTCGGGTATATGCGCGCTGTTTGTCTGCGCGGGAGAAAATTCTTTCTCCGACATTCTGACCGGCGCCGTCCGATTCGGCGACGTTTACGGTACGGGCGGCATGCGGATGACGCTCGACCCGAATTTTCTCGGCTTTTCCTGTCTTTCCGGCATCGCAGCGCACGCGGAGCTTCTGCGCCGGCTTTTTGCATCCGGGAAGGAAAAAGAAAATCGCCGCGGCGTTTTTGTCTCGTTGTTTTTTATCGTTTCGCTCGGCTTTTTCGGATTGATCGGGCTGTCCCGCACCTTTTTCGTCTGCGCCGCGGTCTTGCTGCTTTTCGAGCTGACCGCCTGCGCGCGCACGCCTCGGATGCTTGTGAGATGCTTGCTTTTCCTCTCCCTTTCTGCCGTTTTCGCGTTCGCCGCCGTATCTGTTTTTTTGCCGGAGCTTGTGAAAACCGCCGTTTCCCGTTTTCAGTCGGCGGACCTTGCCGGCGCGAACGGCCGCGTGACCTTGATAAAGGAATGGGGAAGCGCATGGATGTCGTCCGCAGGAGCCTTGATGTTCGGCGTGGGGCTTTTTCACACGAACGTTCATTTTACCGCGCTCCAATATGTTTTCGGACTTGGAATCGTCGGGTGCATCCTGGTTTTTGCCCTGTTCAGCCTTTTCGTTCGCGGAATCGGCTTCAGTCTAAGAAAAAGCGGGAAGATTCCCATATCGACTGCCGTCCTTATGTCGTGCGCGGTTCCCGCGGCCTGCTCGCTTTCCGCCCTGTTTCCTCTTGTTTTTGCTTTATATGCTTCGGCGGGGCTTGCCTGTTCTCCCGATGACGGATAGGAGCGGCGGCCGATTGCATATTTAAAATCGGACGGCACGCATAGGTACGGGCGACTTTTGTTTGACCGTATAATCGGGCGCCTATTTTTTGGAAGGAACAGCGCCTCCCTCGTCATATTTTTCCCGCGGCTGCGGCGCTGTTGTTATATATAAAATTCCCCGGAGGTTATTTTGCAAATGAAAAATCGTTTTTCCCGTGCCGTCGGCAGGTTCCTATATGCCGCGGCGTCGCATCTGCCGAGCTCCTATTCGAGATGCAGAGTTGGACAAAGGCGTCTGCGCGCGCTGTGCGCGAGGCTGATTCTGACGTCCTGCGGACATGAGGTGAATATCGAGAGGGGCGCTCGGTTCGCATCCGATGTGAAGCTCGGAGACTGCTCGTCGATCGGGATTCGCGCCTATATCGAGGAAGGAACCGAAATCGGAAATTTTGTCATGATGGGACCGGACTGCGCCGTCTTCACCCGCAATCACCGATACGACAGAACGGATGTGCCGATCTGCGTGCAGGGCGGAGGGGATAGAGAGCCTGTCCGGATCGGCGACGACGTTTGGATCGGCGCCCGCGTCACCATCCTGCCCGGCGCCGATATCGGAAATGGGGCTGTGATCGGAGCGGGAAGCGTTGTCCGCGGAAAAATCCCTCCTATGGTGGTGGCGGCGGGAAATCCCGCGCGGGTCGTCGGCATGAGAGGAAATGCCGAAGGAGAAAGCTCCCTTGAATAAGCGCCGCCGTGCGGCAATGGCCGTCCGTTTTTTGCTTTATGCCGCAGTGAAAGCGGCATGCGGTGCGGTTCTCTTTCGGAAGCGTTTCACGGATATATGGCTTTTTTCGGAACGGGGATATGACGCCTGCGACAACGCATGGGCGCTTTTTCGCTATCTGCGGGAGCGGTATCCGGAGAAGAAGGCGTATTATATTCTTGACAGGAACGCCGTATGCCGGGAAAAGGTCGAGGTGGCAGGCAGGATTCTGAAAAAAGGCTCTCTGCGCCATGCGTTTTATTATTTTCTGCCGACGGCAAAGATCAGCACTCATATTTTTGGTGCGTCTCCGGATACGGCGCTGTTTGCTTCACACGCAGGGAAGCGGTTTCTGCGGGCGCCGGGGATTTCCGTTTTCCTCCAGCACGGCGTGACCAAAGACGACATCCCCGCGCTGTATGCGGAAAATACGTCGGTCGATCTCTTTGTCTGCGGCGCCGCGCCGGAATATGAATTTGTAAAAAATCGGTTCGGTTATCCGGAAGGCGCGGTGTGGTATCTCGGTTTTGCGCGGTACGATGCGCTCCATGCAGCCGTTCCGGGACGCGCGATTCTGTTCATGCCGACGTGGCGGGAGACGCTGTCCTCCCTTTCACCGGCGGATTTCGCAAAAACCGGATATTTTCTGGCGCTCCGGCGAATCCTGTCGAACAAGGAGCTTTCGGCTTTGCTGGAACGGGAAAACGTGCGGCTCGTGTTCGCACCGCATCCCGAGATGCGGAAATTTTCGCACCTTTTTCATGCTTCGGGAGATAGGCTTTCCGTCTGTATGGAGGATATCGGCGCCGCTGTCCGTGCATGTGCGGCGCTTATCACGGATTTTTCGAGCGTCATGTTCGATTTTGCTTATAGGGAACGTCCGGTCGTCTATCTCGCTATGGGAGGGCTTTCGCTGCCGAATTATCCCGCCGGATATTTTGACAGGGAACGAGACGGCTTCGGTCCTCTCGCGCGGGACGAGATAGAGCTGCTGCAAATCCTTGAGGCTATGATCCGTTCCGATTTTCGGATGGGAGCGGAATATAAGGCGCGCGCCGCGGGATTTTTCCCGCTCCGCGACGGGCATAACTGCGCGCGGAATGCGGAAGCGATCGCCGACTGTATTGCAAAAACGAAGCGGCTGTGGTAAAATCATAGGAGAACGGATAAAATTTCCTTCTTTTGCGTATACTTTTTGGGAATGTTTTGCGGGAAAGGCGGCGGATGGCTTTGAAAAAGATAATGCTGGTCTTTGGAACAAGACCGGAGGCGATCAAAATGTGCCCTCTTGTTTTGGAGCTGAAAAAGAGAAAAACTGTCGAAACGCTCGTCTGCGTGACGGGACAGCACCGCGAGATGCTGGATTCCGTTTTGCATATCTTCGGCGTCGTGCCGGACTACGATCTCGCAGTCATGAAAGAGGGACAAACGCTGTTCGACGTCACCTGCTTCGTGCTTTTGGGTATGAAAAAAATCTTGGAGGAGGCCTCTCCCGATGCCGTGCTGGTTCACGGCGACACGACGACGGCGTTTGCCGCCTCGCTCGCTTGCTATTATCTGAAAATTCCGGTCGGGCATGTGGAGGCGGGACTGCGCACGGGCGATCTTTACGCGCCGTTTCCGGAGGAGTTCAACCGCATGGCCGTCGCCTCGCTTGCCGCCTATCATTTTGCGCCGACTCTGTCCGCACGGGAAAATCTTCTGCGGGAGGGAAAGCCGGAGAAGAGCATTTATGTTACGGGCAATACCGTGATCGACGCCTTGAAAACGACGGTAAGGACGGATTATACGCATCCCATGCTGGAGCGTGCGGCGGGACGCCGCATGATTCTCATGACGGCGCACCGCAGAGAAAGCCTCGGGGAACCGATGCGGCGGATGTTTTCCGCCGTGCGGGCGCTTTGCGATGCGCATCCCGATATTTTTCTCATTTATCCCGTGCATCCCAACCCTGCGGTTGGGGAAGCGGCGCATGCGGCTTTTGACGGCTGTGCGAACGCGGTTTTGATTCCGCCGCTCGATGTTGTGGATTTTCACAATTTTATGGCGCGCGCGTATTTTATCCTCACGGACAGCGGCGGCGCCCAGGAGGAAGCGCCCTCCCTCGGCGTTCCGGTGCTTGTGATGCGCGACACGACGGAGCGCCCGGAGGGGCTTGCCGCGGGAACGGCAAGACTTGTCGGAACGGACGGTGCCGCCATTCTGTCGGCGTGTGAGACGCTTCTTTGTGATTCTGCGGAATATGAGAGGATGGCACATGCGGAAAATCCATACGGCGACGGACACGCTTCGGAGCGGATCGCGGATATCCTTGCCGCGGACGGACGGTGATTTTTGCTTCCCGCCCGCGGACTTGTATAATTTGGCAGGATAACCGGAAATAAATCCGGAAATATCGTCAATCTCACTCTTGACAAAAAACGAAGAAAACGATATAATAAGGTCGTAAATCAGAGGATTTCCCGCAACCGACGGAGATGTGGAGCACCACAGGGGAACGGGGGATGATACCGAAGCCGACCGTCTGGGCAATCCTATCGAGAAGGATAGGACTGCCCTTTTTATGTTTTTGGCTCGGAAAGAAAAGGAACGGAGTTTGATGATGAAAAAAGTTGCAGTAATCATGGGCAGCGACAGCGACCTTCCGGTCGCGGAAAAAGCGATAAGCACGCTTGCGTCTTACGGCGTGCCGGCTGAGGTCCATGTTTTTTCGGCGCACCGCACACCGGAGGAGGCGCGTGCGTTTTCCGTATCCGCGAGAGAGAACGGCTTTGGCGCCATCATTGCGTTCGCCGGGATGGCGGCGCATCTTGCCGGGGCGATCGCCGCGAATACGACGCTCCCCGTGGTCGGGGTCCCTGTAAAATCCGCAAATTTAGGCGGCATTGACGCTCTTTTATCGACGGTGCAGATGCCGTCCGGGATTCCGGTGGCGACGGTCGCGATAGACGGGGCTGCCAATGCCGCGATTCTTTGCATCGAGATGCTCGCCATTGCGGACGATGCTCTCGCGGAGAAGCTCATGGCGGCAAGGACAGAGGGCACGGAAAAGGTGCTTGCCAAAAACAAGGCGATCGAGGAAAAATTCAATCGCTGAAATAAAATAGGGTATATCTTCTGCCGCGGACGGCGGAGAAAAGGTTTGAAAATAAAATCAGACAGGAAAATCGAAAGGAAGCTTATCGTTATGGAAAAAAGAGAACAGATTTATGAAGGCAAAGCGAAAAAGGTATTCGCAACGGACGACCCCGCTCTCGTGATCGTTTCCTATAAGGACGACGCGACCGCGCTCGACGGACTCAAAAAGGGGACGATCAGCGGCAAGGGTGTCATCAATAACCGCATGTCCAATTATCTGATGCAGATTTTGGAAAAGCACGGTGTTCCGACGCATTTTGTAAAGGAGCTTTCCGAGCGGGAAACGGTGGTGAAAAAGGTTTCCATCGTGCCGCTTGAGGTGATTATCCGCAACATCTCCGCGGGTTCATTTGCCAAGCGTTACGGCGTAGAGGAGGGCATCGTTTTTGACGAGCCGACCATCGAATTTTCCTATAAAAATGACGACCTGCACGATCCGCTGATCAACGAATATCACGCGCTCGCGCTGAAGCTCGCGACGAAAGAGGAAATCGACACCATTAAAAATATGGCGTTCACGGTCAATCGCGTGTTGAAGGAATATTTCGCGGGGCTTGGCGTGAAGCTGGTCGATTTCAAGCTGGAGTTCGGCAGACTGCCTGACGGAACTATCGTTTTGGCGGACGAAATCTCGCCGGATACCTGCCGTTTTTGGGATGCCGAAACGAACGAGAAGCTGGATAAGGACCGTTTCCGCCGCGATATGGGCGGCGTTGAGGACGCATACAATGAAATGATGCGCCGCGTCGGTCTGAATTGAAGTCTGAAAGACGGGCTTTTCAGACTGCGGCTTTGTTTTGCTTGCAATATGGGCACGGTCAAAGCCGAACAAAGCCCATGTTGTCGAAAGGGATGATCGATCAATGAGTGAAATCAGGGAAGAATGCGGCGTGTTCGGCGTTTTCTGCGATGCGCCGTACGATGTCGCGCATATGACCTATTACGGCCTTTTTGCCCTCCAGCACAGAGGACAGGAGAGCTGCGGCATCGTGGTGAACGACGACGGCGTTTTTCATACCTATAAGGATATCGGCCTTGTCAACGACGTATTTACGCCGGAGAATCTGCACGAGCTTGGCATGGGCAATATGGCAGTCGGTCACGTGCGCTACGGCACGACCGGCGCGAGCGACCGGAACAACGCGCAGCCCGTCGTCGTCAATCACATCAAAGGACGCATGGCGCTCGCACACAACGGAAATCTCGTCAATTCCTATGAGCTTCGCTCCGAACTGGAGCTGCAGGGCTCGATTTTCCATACCACGAGCGATACGGAGGTCATTTCCTATATCATCACAAAAGAACGTCTTTCCGCAGGCTCGATCGAGGAGGCCGTGGACCGCGCGATGTACCGTCTTGCCGGCGCGTATTCGATGATCGTGATGTCGCCCTCAAAGCTCATCGCCGTGCGGGACGAGCACGGCTTCCGTCCGCTTTGCTACGGCAGGACCGAGGACGGCCGGTACGTTGTCGCCTCGGAAAGCTGCGCGCTCGATTCGGTCGGCGCGGGGTTTATCCGAGATTTGGAACCGGGCGAGATTCTCGTTTTTGAAAAGGGCGGCGTGCGCAGCATCCGCACGCATTGCGGCCGTGAAAAAAAGTCGCTCTGTATCTTTGAGTATATCTATTTTGCCCGTCCCGACTCTGTGATCGACGGCTGCTCCGTTCATTCGGCGCGCGTGCGCGCCGGCGAATTTCTGGCGGCGCAGCATCCGGTGGACGCGGATATCGTCATCGGCGTGCCCGATTCCGGGCTTGACGCGGCGCTCGGCTATGCGAGGGCGTCCGGGATTCCGTATGGAATCGGCTTCATCAAGAACAAATATATCGGCCGCACCTTTATCGCGCCCGGTCAGCAGAGCCGCGAGGACAAGGTGCGCATCAAGCTCAATCCGATCGCGGATACCGTGCGCGGCAAGCGCGTCGTCATGATCGACGATTCGATCGTGCGCGGCACGACGAGCGCCCGGATCGTAAAGCTTCTGCGTGAGGCGGGCGCGGCGGAGATCCATATGCGCGTTTCCGCGCCGCCGTTTCTCAACCCATGTTATTACGGGACGGATATCGATTCGTGCGAGAATCTCATCGCATGTCATCATACGGTGGAGGAGATCGCGGAAATCATCGGCGTCGATTCCCTCGGCTTTTTGAGCGTGGAGAACGCGAAAAAGCTTGCGAGCGGAGCTTACAGCGAGGAATACTGCACGGCGTGCTTCGACGGCGGATATCCGACTGATACTCCTTCTCATACGGAGAAGAACCGCTTTGAAGGAAAAATATCGGCGGGAAATAAATCACAGTCGGTCTGACAGACCGTGAAGCATGAAACTGAACGAAAGCAGGAAATCATAAATGGGTGGATTTTTCGGGATATCATCAAAGCGGGATTGCCTTGCGGACGTGTTTTTCGGCACGGACTATCATTCGCATCTCGGGACACGCCGCGGCGGACTTGCGGCATATGACAGGGATATCGGCCTGCAAAGGGCGATTCACAACATAGAAAACTCGCCGTTCCGGACGAAATTCGAGCATGTTTTTGAGGAGATGCAGGGCACCTCGGCGATCGGCTGCATCAGCGACAGCGACCCGCAGCCGCTGCTGATCCGCTCGAAGCTCGGCACATATGCCATTTGCATCATCGGGATCGTGAACAATGCGGAGGCTCTGACAGAGAAATTCTTTTCCAACGATGCCGGCCATTTCAACGCGATGACGGGCGGTGCGGTCAATGCGACGGAGCTTGTCGCCGCGCTGATCAGCCGGCAGGATAATTTCGCCGACGGCATTCGGTTTGCCCAAGAGGTCATCGAGGGCACGGCCTCGATTCTGATTTTGAAGGACGACGGAGCGCTCATCGCCGCGCGTGACAAGGTCGGACGCCTGCCGGTGCTGATCGGCAAAAACGAGGACGGCTACGCCGTCACCTTTGAATCCTTTGCCTATAAGAAGCTCGGCTATGAGGATGAAAAGGAGCTCGGTCCCGGCGAGATCGTGGAGATCACGCCGGAGGGGATAAAGCAGCTTGTTCCCCCGGGCGAAAAAATGAGGATATGCGCTTTTCTGTGGTCTTACTACGGCTATCCGACCTCCAATTATGAGGGAGTTAATGTGGAGACGATGCGCTACCGCAACGGAGAGGTCATGGCGGAAAGCGACAAGGCGGCGGGCAACGCCGAGGATATCGATTATGTCGGCGGCGTGCCGGATTCGGGAACGCCCCACGCGATCGGTTATGCGAATAGGAGCGGCGTGCCGTTCGCTCGTCCGTTCATCAAATATACGCCGACGTGGCCGCGCAGCTTCATGCCTCCAAAGCAGACCGAGCGCAACAAGGTTGCGAAAATGAAGCTTGTTCCCGTGCATGAGCTGATTCAGGATAAGAGCCTTTTGTTTGTCGACGACTCGATTGTCCGCGGCACGCAGCTGCGCGAAACGGTGGAATTTCTCTACGACAACGGCGCCAAGGCGGTACATATGCGCTCCGCCTGTCCGCCGATCATGTATAGCTGCAAGTACCTCAACTTTTCAAGAGGGACAAGCGATATGGAGCTGATCGCACGGCGCGTCATCATGGAGCTTGAGGGAGAAGAGGGCTTTCATCATATCGAAGAATACAGCGACGCCTCGACTGAGCGCGGCAAGAACCTGAGAAAAACGATCTGTGAAAAATTTCACTTCGCGTCGCTGGAATTTCAGTCGCTCGACGGGATCGTCAAGGCGATCGGCCTTGAACCCTGCAAGCTGTGTACCTATTGCTGGAGCGGAAAAGAATAAAGCGCGCCTCTATGGAGAGGGACCGAAAATCCTCTCTGCCCCGCAAGGCGTACCAGCCCAAGCGGTGCTCTGCGGCGGTGGCTGGATGAATGCCGCTCGAACTGGTGAAAAACGATTTTTCGGTGTCTTGGAGAGCTTTGATCGCCGCGCTTCCTGCTATGGACGGCGGCTGAATCTGCGATCATGACGAGCAACGCGACATGTTTCTTTGCGCTTGCGGTTTTTTGTATCCCGGAACTGTCGTCCCGCCCGAGGGGGGTCCGTTATGAACCGGCGGCGTCGCGGCCTTGGGATCGGCGGACGAAAAATCGGCATACCGACGGCTGTTTCCGAGGCGGGAAAAGGATACGTCATAAGCGTGCGTGAGGTAAAAATCGGCGTTTGCCGGAGCCTCATATAAAACCATGATAAACGACAGAAAGCCGCAAAGGCGGCAGAATGGAGAGTAGATATGCAGAATTCCAAATCAGAAAGCTACGCCGCGGCAGGCGTCGACATCACCGCCGGCTACCGCGCCGTCGAGCTGATGAAAAAACACATTGCCAAAACCATGACATCCGGCGTGGTGTCGGATATCGGCGGCTTCGGCGGTCTTTTTGCGCTCGATCTCGGCGAATTTTCCCATCCGGTGCTCGTCAGCGGCACCGACGGCGTCGGCACGAAATTGAAGCTTGCGTTTCTCATGGACAAGCATGACACCGTCGGCATCGACTGCGTCGCCATGTGTGTGAACGACATCATTTGCAGCGGCGCGCGTCCGCTCTTCTTCCTCGATTATATCGCCTGCGGCAAAAATGTGCCGGAAAAGATCGCGGCGATCGTCTCCGGCGTGGCGGAGGGCTGTGTGCAGGCCGGCTGCGCGCTGATCGGCGGCGAGACTGCGGAAATGCCCGGCTTTTATCCCGCGGACGAATACGACCTCGCCGGTTTTTCGGTCGGCGCTGTCAACAAAGAGGACATCATCGACAACAAAACGATGAAAGCGGGCGACGTGATGCTGGCGCTTCCGTCCTCCGGCGTGCATTCCAACGGCTTTTCGCTTGTGCGCCGCGTCTTTGACGTGGAAAACGCCGACATCCAGTCGCCGGTCGCGACTCTCGGAGGAAGATCCGTCGGGGAAACGCTTCTCACGCCGACTAAAATTTACGTAAAGCCCGTCATGGCGCTTCTTTCTAAAATCTCTGTCAAGGGGATCTCCCATATCACGGGCGGCGGCTTCTATGAAAATATCCCGCGCAGCATTCCGGACGGGCTCGGTGCAAAAATCGAAAAAAGCGCTGTGCGCGTGCTCCCGATTTTCGATCTGATTGCCAAGAAAGGCGGGGTCCCGGAGCGCGACATGTTCAACACATTCAATATGGGCGTCGGCATGAGCGTCGTCGTGGACAAAAACGACGCGGATGCGGCGCTTGCCATCCTGCGGGAGCACGGCGAGGACGCCTATGTGCTCGGCGAAATCGTGGAATCGGATGAAAAGGTAAGCCTATGCTGAGGCGGGACATTATCCTCGGCGTGATCGCCGGAATTTTAATCGGCATCGGCGGGAGCGTTTATCTCGCCTGCGACAGCAAATACGTCGGCGCGGTGCTGTTTTCGGTGGCGCTGCTCTGCATCTGTATGCGCGGCTTTGCGCTGTTCACAGGCAAGGTCGGTTTTCTCGTCGTATCGCACGGGAAAGCGGACGTTTCAGCGACGCTTCTTTCGCTTGCCGGCAATCTTGTCGGCACCTTCCTCGCCGGTATCGCGGTGCGTTTCGCTCTGCCGGCGCTTGGCGAGCGGGCGCTTTCCTTATGCGAGGGAAAGCTTGCGCAGACCGTGCCCGAAACGCTTGTCCGCGCCGTGTTCTGCGGGATTCTCATGTATCTCGCCGTTGTGATTTGGCGTGAGAACCGGTCGCCGCTCGGCATTTTTCTCTGCGTGCCGGTCTTTATTCTCAGCGGCTTTGAGCATTCCATCGCCAATATGTTTTATTTTTCGGCGTCCGGTATCGTGAGCTTTGAGGCTTTTCTGTATCTGTGGCTCGTTATTCTCGGCAACGCCGCGGGCGGAATGCTCCTTCCGGCGCTTCTGCTCCTCTGTCGGGAAAAGCCGAAAGAGGCGGCCGTCCCGTCGGAGCCTGCGGAGCAGGGTGATACGAATTCCTTGTCCGTCGGCGCCGCCGCTCATAAGTAAAAAACGGAAAGGATTGTGCCTATGGCTTCTCTTGTGAAAATCGCCGTTTTCGTTTCGGGCGGCGGCACCAATCTACAGGCGCTCATCGACGCGCAGCGGACGGGCGTTCTGCATTCCGGTACGCTCTCCCTTGTCATTTCGAGCAAAGAGGGCGTATACGCGCTGGAACGCGCCGAAATGGCGGGGATTCCGTCCTGTGTAGTATCAAAAGCCGCCTGCGGCTCGCAGGAGGCGTTTGAAGCGGAGATCAAGCGGATTCTGCGGGAAAACAAAATCGAGCTCATCATCTTGGCCGGCTTTATGAGCATTCTGTCGGCGGATTTTACCGCCGCCTATCCGAAGCGCATTATCAACGTACATCCCGCCCTGATTCCGTCGTTCTGCGGCAAGGGCTTTTATGGGCTTCACGTGCATGAAGCGGCGCTCGCTTACGGCGTCAAGGTGACGGGCGCGACGGTGCATTTTGTCAATGAGGTCCCCGACGGCGGAGAGATTCTTCTGCAAAAGGCGGTCGAGGTCAAAGAGGGAGACACGCCGGAGAGCTTGCAGCGCCGCGTGATGGAGGAGGCGGAATGGAAGCTGCTTCCCGCGGCGGCGGAGATGGTTTCGGCAAAAATAAAGGAGATGGGAGAAAATTATGAGCATATACGAAATTCATGAGATGGGCGAGGCGGTACGCGGCAACAGCTATGTCGGACGCGGCATCGTCGTCGGCAAAAGCGCGGACGGAAAAAAGGCGGTATTCGCTTATTTTATCATGGGACGCAGCGAAAACAGCCGCAACCGGATTTTTGTGGAAAATGGGGACGAGGTCATCATTCATCCGTTCGACGCCTCCAAGGTGGCGGATCCGTCGCTGATCATTTATTCGCCGGTGCGGAAGCTCGGAAACGATCTGATCGTCACCAACGGCGACCAGACGGATACGATTTATGATTATATCAAAGCGGGAAAGACCTTCGGCGAGGCGCTGGAAACGCGCGAATTTGAGCCGGACACGCCGAATTTCACGCCCCGTATCAGCGGCATCCTGCATTTCGCGGGCGGGGATTTCACTTATGAAATGAGCATCCTCAAAAGCGCGGATGAAAAGGGAAGCGCCTGCAATCGGTATCTGTTCCGCTATCCGGCGCTTGCGGGACTCGGCCATTTTCTCCACACCTACAACTGTGACGGCAATCCGATTCCGACGTTCACGGGAGAGCCGGAGCGCGTTGCGATTCCGGACGATATCGATAAGCTGACGGATTCTTTATGGAATAATCTTGATGAAAACAACAAAATTTCCCTGTATGTGCGCTATATCGATCTTGCGGACGGCTCCGTCCAAAACCGCATGGTCAACAAAAATCAATGATACCGGAGGATAACGATGAAAGAATTTGAACTCAAATACGGCTGCAATCCCAATCAGAAGCCGGCGAAAATTTATATGAAAGACGGCAGTGAGCTGCCCATTGAAATCCTCTCGGGCAGACCGGGCTATATCAACTTTCTCGATGCGTTCAATTCGTGGCAGCTTGTAAAGGAGCTTTCCGAAGCGACCGGCATGGTATGCGCCACCTCATTCAAGCATGTGAGCCCGACCTCCGCGGCCGTCGGACTGCCTCTTTCCAAGGAGCTGAAGGCCGCCTGCTTTGTGGATGATATCGCGGGACTTGACGATTCGCCGCTCGCCTGCGCGTATGCAAGGGCACGCGGCACCGACAGGATGTCCTCTTTCGGCGACTGGATCGCGCTTTCGGATGTCTGTGATGCGACTACGGCGGCGCTTATCAAGCGCGAGGTTTCGGACGGCATCATCGCGCCCGGCTATACGCCCGAGGCGCTGGAAATCCTCAAAACCAAGAGAAAAGGCAGCTATAATATCGTAAAGATCGATAGGTCCTATGTTCCCGCGCCTGTGGAGACAAAGGAGGTTTTCGGCGTCACATTCGAGCAGGGACGCAACGATTTCGAGATCGGTGAGGCGCTGCTTTCCAACATCGTGACCGAAAATAAAAATCTGCCGGAGAGCGCGAAGCGCGACCTCATCATCTCGCTCATCACGCTGAAATACACGCAGTCCAATTCGGTCTGCTATGCCGTGGACGGACAGGCGATCGGCGTCGGCGCCGGACAGCAGTCGCGCATCCACTGCACGCGCCTTGCCGGGAACAAGGCGGATACGTGGCAGCTCCGCCGTCATGAAAAGGTGCTTGCTCTCCCGTTTTTGCCCACGCTCGGCCGTCCCGACCGCGACAACGTCATCGACGGCTATATCAACAAAAACGAAGAGGACGTCTGCGCCGACGGCGTATGGCAGAAATACTTCACCCGCCGTCCCGAGCCGCTGACGGAGCAGGAGGCGGCGGATTATCTCGCCTCTATTTCCGGCGTCGCGCTCGGCTCCGATGCGTTCTTTCCGTTTTCCGACAACATCGAGCGCGCGAAAAAGAGCGGCGTTTCCTATATCGCGGAGCCGGGCGGCTCGGTGCGCGACGATCTTGTCATCGAATGCTGCGACAAATACGGCATCGCGATGGCATTCACGGGCATGCGCCTTTTCCACCATTGATATGAACGGTACGCCGGCTGAAAGATCGCCGGCGCTCTGCCGTTTTAGAGAAACAGATTACGGAGGGGAAATCTATGATTCGTCATATCGTCATGTTCCGATTGAAGGAGGAGATCTCAAAGGATATTCTGCCCGAGGTGAAGGCGCGCGCGCTTTCCCTGCGGGACAAGATTCCGTTTATCCGGGGCATGGAGGTGCATGCGGGAGCGGCCGGCGCGCCGGAGAGCAACTATGATATCGCCCTTATCTGCGATTTTGACAGCATCGAAGCGCTTGACGCTTACCGCGACCATCCGGCGCATGTCGCGTTCCGCGGGTATATCACGCCCCTGCGTGAGCTGCGGGCTTGCTTTGATTTTGAATACTGAGAAAAATCGACACAAGTCGGTTTGAAATTGACGATCGGGAAAGAAAGGAGCATCGTTATGAAGCTCATGGTAGTGGGCGGCGGCGGCCGCGAACATGCGATTATCAAAAAATTAAAAGAAAACCCGTCGGTCGAGGTGATTTACGCGCTTCCGGGCAACGGCGGCATCGCCGCGGACGCAGTATGCGTCGATATCGGCGCAAAGGATATCGACGGGATCGTCGCCTTTGCAAAGGAAAAGAAGATCGATTTTGCCGTCGTAGCGCCGGACGATCCGCTCGTGCTCGGCGCAGTGGACGCGCTGGAGGCGGCGGGGATCCGCAGCTTCGGTCCGAAAAAGGACGCTGCGGTCATCGAGGGCAGCAAGGTTTTTGCCAAGAACCTGATGAAAAAATACGGGATTCCGACGGCGGCGTATGAAGTGTTCGAGGATATGGACGCGGCGCTCGCTTATCTTGAGACCGCGCCGGTCCCGACGGTCGTCAAGGCGGACGGGCTTGCGCTCGGAAAGGGCGTCATCATCGCCGAAACCCGTGATGAGGCGCGGGCGGCGGTGCGCTCCATGATGGAGGATAAAATCTTCGGCGCGTCCGGCGCACGCATCGTCATCGAGGAATTTTTGACCGGACCTGAGGTTTCCGTGCTTTCCTTTACCGATGGGAACGTCATCGTTCCGATGGTGTCCTCCATGGACCATAAGCGCGCCGGCGACGGCGACACGGGACTCAATACCGGCGGCATGGGGACGGTCGCGCCGAATCCGTATTACACGCCGGAGATTGCCG
The DNA here is from genome assembly GCA_900552255.1 of uncultured Eubacteriales bacterium. Lineage (GTDB taxonomy): Bacteria > Bacillota > Clostridia > Oscillospirales > CAG-272 > QALR01. The sequence goes on from URZF01000004.1 coordinate 17,220, forward strand.
AGCGTTGCATGAAAACGATTTTTGTGCCGACGATCGAGGCGATGAAAAAGGAGGGACGCCTGTTCCGCGGATGTCTCTATTTCGGGCTTATGCTCACCCCGGCGGGGCCGCGCGTCATCGAATACAACTGCCGTTTCGGCGATCCGGAAACGCAGGTCGTCCTGCCGCTTTTGGAGAGCGATCTTCTCACGGTTATGATGGCGACGGCAGAGGGCAGACTTTCCAAGGTCCCCGTGAAATTCAGCGATCGATCCGCGTGCTGCGTGATCATCGCGTCCAAGGGATATCCGGTGAAATATGAGAGCGGCTTTCCTGTCGTGCTTCCTGCGGACGGGGAGGACGGCGTCATTTATGTCGCGGGCGCGAAAAGGACGGAGTCCGGGCTTGTCAGCGCGGGCGGCCGCGTGCTCGGCGTCACGGCGACGGCGGATTCCCTGCGGGAGGCCGTCGATGCGGCATATGCAAAGGTGAAAAAAGTGAAATTTGACAACGGTTTTTATCGGAAAGATATCGGAGCGCGGGCGCTTGCCGCGAAGGAATAAGGAGAAAATCATGGTTTACAGAGTATACGTTGAAAAGAAAAAGGAGCTTGCACACGAGGCCGCATCCCTGCTTGCCGACCTCCGCGGGCTTGTCGGCGTCACGTCGCTCGAGGGGCTTCGGATTTTGAACCGCTACGACGTGGAGAATATCGGTGCGGAGCTGTTTGAAGCCTGCAAAAAGACCGTTTTTTCGGAACCGCAGATCGACAAGGTGAGCAGTAAGATCGACGCGGACGGGGCTTATGTGTTTGCGGTGGAATATCTGCCGGGGCAGTTCGATCAGAGGGCGGATTCCGCGGCGCAGTGCATTCAGATTCTATCCGAGGGCGACCGCCCGACCGTTCGCACAGCGAAGCTGTATCTGCTGTCGGGGGCTCTCTCCGACGAGGATAAGGCCAAAATCAAAAAATATGTCATCAATCCCGTGGAATGCCGCGAGGCTTCCCTTGAGCTTCCCGAAACGCTCACGCCGGACTATCGGATTCCGGATTCGGTCGAGGTTTTGGAGGGCTTCACAGAGCTTGACGACGCGGGGCTGGACGCTTTTATTCGGGCGCGCGGCCTTGCCATGGACGAGGGCGATATCCGCTTCTGCCGCGATTATTTTAGAGGCGAGGGCAGAAATCCCACCATTACGGAAATCAAAATGATCGATACCTATTGGTCGGATCACTGCCGGCATACGACGTTTCTCACGACCATCGACCGCGTCGAATTTGAGGATGACGAGCTTTCCGCGGCATATGATGAATATGTCCGCGTAAGAGAGATGCTTGGCAGAACGAAGCCGCAGAATCTTATGGATATCGCGACGATCGCCGCGAGGGCGCTGAAAAAACTCGGAAAGCTCACAAAGCTCGACGAATCCGACGAAATCAACGCCTGCACGGTGAAAATCACGGTCGAGATCGACGGCAAGAAGGAACCGTGGCTCCTACTTTTCAAGAATGAAACGCATAACCATCCGACGGAGATCGAGCCGTTCGGCGGCGCCGCGACCTGCATCGGCGGCGCGATCCGCGATCCGTTGTCGGGGCGTTCCTATGTTTATGCGGCGATGCGCGTGACAGGCGCCGCGAATCCGACCGTGCCGGTTTCCGAGACCATTCCGGGCAAGCTCCCGCAGCGCAAGATCGTGACGACGGCCGCGGCCGGCTATTCCTCCTACGGCAATCAGATCGGTCTTGCAACGGGTCAGGTCGATGAAATCTATCACGACGGCTATGTCGCAAAGCATATGGAGATCGGCGCAGTGGTCGGTGCGGCGCCGGAGAAAAATGTTCGCCGCGAATGTCCCGCACCGGGGGACGTGGTCATCCTGCTCGGCGGACGCACGGGACGCGATGGCTGCGGCGGCGCTACGGGTTCATCCAAATCCCATAATCTTTCCTCGCTGGAAAGCTGCGGCGCGGAGGTGCAGAAGGGCAATGCGCCGGAGGAGCGCAAGCTTCAGCGGCTTTTCCGCAATCCCGAAGCATGCCGCATGATCAAGCGGTGCAACGATTTCGGCGCGGGCGGCGTGTCCGTCGCCATCGGAGAACTTGCGGATGGTCTTTTCATCGACCTTAACGCGGTACCGAAAAAGTACGAGGGACTTGACGGCACCGAGCTTGCGATCAGCGAATCGCAGGAACGCATGGCGGTCGTCGTTTCCGCCGCGGATGCGGACCGTTTCCGTGCGCTTGCCGACGGTGAAAACTTGGAGGCGACTGTCGTGGCAAGAGTTACGGCAGAGCCGAGGCTTGTCATGCGCTGGAACGGCGTCGATATCGTGAATATTTCCCGCGAATTTTTAAATTCCAACGGCGCGGAAAAGCATATTGAAATCACACCCGATGCGCCTCTGAGCTTTGAAAAGGAGATCGGAACGGATTTTGCCGCGGCCTATGGCGCTCTCGCGCGTGACCTCAACGTCTGTTCCCGCCGCGGACTTGCCGAACGGTTCGATTCGACCATCGGCGCCGGAACGGTGCTGATGCCCTTTGGAGGAAAGAACCAACTGACGCCGATTCAGGCGATGGCACACAAAATTCCGGTAGAAAAGGGACATACGGACGACTGCTCCGTTATGGCATGGGGCTATAATCCGATGATTTCGGAAAAGAGTCCATATCACGGCGCGTATCTCGCCGTCGTAGAATCCATTTCAAAGCTGATCGCGTCGGGCGCGAAATTTGAAGATGTTTATCTGACCTTTCAAGAATATTTTGAAAAGCCCATGCGCGACGGCCGCCGCTGGGGCAAGCCACTCGCCGCTCTGCTCGGCGCATTCAAGGCGCAGATGGAGCTTGGCGTCGCGTCGATCGGCGGGAAGGATTCCATGAGCGGCTCTTTCGAGAAAATCGACGTTCCGCCGACGCTTGTGTCTTTCGCTGTGACGATGGAGAAAACGGGGCACATCCTTTCCGGTGAGTTTAAGGGCGCCGGACATAAGGTCGTGTGGCTCCGCCCCGAGTATGATAAAAACGGACTGCCGGTGACGGCCTCTCTCTTGAAAAATTTCGATACGGTGACGGCTCTCATGAGAGAGGGAAAAGTGCTTGCCGCTTATACGCCGGCTTATGGCGGTGCGGCGGAGGCTGTCATGAAAATGTGCTTCGGAAACGGGATCGGCTTTGCTTATGACAGTGCAAGATCGATGAAGGAGCTTTTCGACTACAGCTATGGCTCGTTTATTCTCGAACTTGCCGACGATTCCGATGTCGGGATTCCGCTCGGAGAAACGATTCCCGAGGAGGTCATTTCCTATCACGGGGGCAGCCTTGCACTCGGCAATCTGCTTCATGCCTATGAATCCGTATTGGAATCGGTTTATCCGTGTAACATTCCGTCGGAGGACGGCAAAATTTTCACGTTCACATACGAGGCGGGCAGTAAGGCCGCGCCTGCTGTGAAAACAGCGAAGCCGCGCGTGCTGATTCCCGTATTCCCGGGCACGAACTGTGAATACGACAGTGCGAAGGCGTTCGCCGACGCGGGTGCGCAGCCGGAGCTTGTGGTCATCAACAATCTGACGGCGGCGGGTATTTCCCGTTCGGCGGAAGCGTTTGCAAGAAAAATCGGAGAATCGCAGATCATTTTCATTCCCGGCGGGTTCTCCGGCGGAGATGAGCCGGACGGTTCCGGCAAGTTCATCACCGCGTTTTTCCGCAATGCCGGTGTAAAAGAGGCGACGATGGAGTTGCTCGACCGCCGCGGCGGTCTGATGGCCGGCATCTGCAACGGCTTCCAAGCGCTCGTCAAGCTGGGACTGGTTCCATACGGAAAGATCGTTGACGCGGAGGAAGCCGCGCCGACGCTGACCTACAATGTTATCGGACGGCATCAGTCGCGCCTTGTCAGAACAAGGATCTGCTCGAATCTCTCGCCGTGGCTTTCCGAGGTGCGTGTGGGAGATATCGTCACCGTGCCGATCTCACACGGAGAGGGACGCTTCCTCGCTTCCGATGCCGTGGTGCGCAGTCTTGCGGAAAACGGTCAGATTGCGGCGCAGTATGTGGATGCAAACGGAAATCCGACATATGACGTGCATTTCAATCCCAACGGCTCCGTTTGTGCGATCGAGGGCATCACATCGCCGGACGGCAGAGTTTTCGGCAAAATGGGACATTCCGAGCGCGTCGGGAACGGACTTTACAAAAATGTCGAGGGCAATTTCGACATCGGCATGTTCCGTGCGGCGGTGAAATTTTTTAGATAAACAAAAATAAGAAGCCCTCTCCGGTTTTGGAGAGGGCTTCGCTTGTGTCCGCCCGGCGTGCGGGTATACCCGCCGCCTGCCCGCAGGGCTGGGATTGCGGCGGTACGGGAGAATGCCGGCGAGTATACCGCTGCTTGTTGCGGCGGAAGCTTTGCCGCGCTCCCTGCGGGCGGAGCCGCAGGCACGCCGCGGGGATTTTCCTCTGAAATACATGTTGGAATTGTACGCGGCGTGCCTGACGCCGGGCGGACTTGCCGGTGCGATGTTGTTTCTCATAGAGAATCACATCGAGACGAAACAGCTTCTATTTCTGCCGTGGTATATTCCGGCGAAAAGAGCTTTTCAAGATTGTATTCGAGAAGCCCGCCGTCCGTTTTGGACATGAGAAGCTTTATCGCTCTGTTTTTGGACGTAAATTCCTCCAGCATCGGGCGAAAACCCTCGAAAAGCTCCGAGCCGCCCGGCTCTTCGGTGAAACGCACGGTGATTTTGCGGTTGCGGAAAAAGAACTTGATGTGGCGCACGGAGGTCGTTTCAAGCAAATATATAGAAATCTTCAGCACACAAATGTCGACCCCATTTTTTGTCATTCTGCCGATGGCGGCCGCGGAAAACGTCTCTCCGTTTTCCGTGAAATCGAAGTAGAGTGCAGTGCCGTCGGCGGCAAACGGAATGGCGACGGTTTCCGCTTCTTTTTCAAACCGAGCTGTGACGACGTTTCCGTCGGGACGAAAGGAGATTTTTTTGATTCCGCTCGGGAAATTGTTGTGCATCACGCAGAGTGTCACCGGCAGGAGAGATGTGTTCTGCGTATCGACGGCATAGCTTTTGCCGAGGATGACGGAGAGCGCCCCGAGATTTCTGTATCTCTCGGTGCGTCTCATAATGGGCGGCAGACTGAGTGATTTTCTTACCGCTGAAAGAACGGATGCTGTTTTTCGGGAAAATTTGAGCGGCATGCCGGGCGCGAAGCCGTCGCCGAAATACTTGCCGATCAGGGCGACATAGTCCGATTTTGGGAAAAACTCCGTATTGCCGCAATAAGTCGCAATGACCATCCGAATGTCGGGGAAGATAATCAGATTTTGACCGAGCATGCCGTTGAACTGATAAGAATCCTTGCGAATGCTGCGCCAAATGTGATAGCCGTAGCCGTGATCGTTCATAGCGGGACTCGATTCGATCTGTTTTGCGGATGCTTCATGGAGCCATTCCTCGGATACGATCCTTTTTCCCTGCCACATACCGGCGTCAAGAAACAGCTTGCCGAATTTCATGAGATCCTCGATCTTCATATAGAGTCCCCAGCCGCCTTTTGTGATGCCGCGGGGACATTTTTCCCAATAAACCTCGGTGATTCCCATCGGAGCAAATACGCGCTCCGTGAGAATGTCGAACATGTCTCTGCCTGTCAGCTCCTTAATGGCCGCGGAGAGCATATAGGAGTTCATGCTGTTGTATAGAAATTGGGTGCCGGGCGCGAATTTCACGCCGGCGCTGAAAAATCCCTCCGCCCAGTCCTCATAGGTCACGCTGCCGAGCTCGTTAAAGGCGACGCCGGCGCTCATGGTGAGCAGATGGCGGACGGTGATATCCTTTTGTCTGACGAAATCAAAACTGAAAGCACGCTTTGAAAAAATATCCGTGATCTTGTCGTCCAGCTTCATGATGCCGTCGTCGATCATAAGACCGACGGCGATCGCCGTAATGCTTTTGCAGAGCGAATGGCTGACATGCCAAATATCCGCGCGATAAGGATAAAATTCACATTCGAGGATGATTTTATCGTCCTTTGCAATCATGAGCGAGTGCGGATGAAGCTCTGTGCGCTCGGAAAGCTCGCAGAGAAAGGAAAGCATCCTCTCTCCGGATATGCCGACCGATTCGGGTGTCGCTCTTTCGAAGGGGTAGAGGATGGGCGCACAGGACGGCCGTTCCGTTTTTGAG
>URZF01000005.1 GCA_900552255.1 uncultured Eubacteriales bacterium
AGACCGCGGCATTGTAAAATCTAATAAAATAGAGAAAAATAGGAAATCCAAAATTTTATCCTATAATAAAATATTATATCATATGAAAGGTTCTCCCGCAAGAGTTAATTTCATTCTTCTGTGGGAATGGCGTCATTTTCGCCGTGCTTTTGCAGAATGCCGAGCGTGTGATTGAAAAATCCGATAAGGTCGGCGCGCTCACAGACGGCAAAACGATAGTTTAAGTAGAGTGCGTAGTTTCATCGTCCATCGCTTCCACCGTGCCGACCTCGTATCCTTGGCGGCAAAATAGTGGGAATAGCGTCCGGTGCCGGCACCGATTTCGAGAATTTTCATACCGGCTTTGAGGTATTTCTCGACATATCGGACGGTTGTGAAAAATTCCACCTGTCCGCGCTTGGGGGAAAGGCGCGCGTCCTCGTCATGGGTGTTGTGGTATTCGTTCAGGTAGTCGAAGGTGTTCATGGCGTCTCCTTTCCTCAGGAAACAAAAACAGCCTCGGCGACAGACAGAAATGAGGAAAATTCTGTTTGTTCGGACCGAAGCCGTTCTTCTTATTTGCTGAATTTGAAATGTTTACTTTTTCAAATGGAAGCATAGCAAAACGGACGCGTCCGAATGAGTCCCTCCGAAGGACCAATTCCCCGCGCCGTCATATCCGGTTCCCTATATCGTCAAATCGATCATGCACGCTTACTCCATTTTGAAAAATTTTTGTCATTCTATCACAAGAAAACGCTTTTGTCAAGATTTTTTCGCAAAACAAAAAATACCCATTTTATGGGTATTTTTTGCAATTTCCAATATCAGCGCTTGGCTTTGCATCCGGAATCGAATTTCTCTTCCGGAAGTCCGACGCCCTCCGGCGTCACCCGTCTGCCGCATGCCTCACAGAGAAAGCCGTTTTCCAATGTGCTGTAATTTGTCGTTTTATGCTGTGGATATGATTTTTGTTTCATGATATTTCCTCCGAAAAGCGATTTCAGCCGACCTTTTGGGAGGAGTGCGGCGTTACCTTTCGCAAACCTCCCGGCCTGCGAAACGCTCTGATGCGTATGATGTTTTCATGAAGTTCTCCTTGTCGTGTGATTACGGAGACTTTTTTCTCCGCCGCTTTCAGAATATCATAAAAACAAACGGCTGTCAAGCGAAGCAAGACGCCGTCCGCCTTATTTTAGGCTTCTTGGCTTTGTATCAGAAGCTGTACTCTTTCGCTTGTAACAACCTCGCAGCCCTCTACTGCGTTGATGCAGGATACGTCGACGGTATAGATGAGAGCGGCGCTTCCGTCCTCCAAAAGCGTCAATTTTGTATCGAGGATTTCATATTCCACGCTGTCATATCTTTCAAGGACGCCGCCGTAAATCGCGTATAGCTTGCCGGAAACGGAGGATTCGGTTTTTGCCATATCAAAGTCGTTGACAGTTTCCGTTGAAATTCTGCCAAGCATCGTCGAGGAATAGCTGTAAAGCTCGCCGGACACCGCAACGGTAACTGTGGCGCGGTCGGTCGTTTTACAGGACCCGATATATTTGGTGAATTCGATCTCATAGAGTCCGTCCGCCTCATGGAACAGAACATCGACCTGATAGGAGGAAAGCTCGGCATACGGGCGAAGAAACGCTTTTGCGATTTCCACACATTCTTCCTGCGGGCAGGTTCCTCCGGTTGTTTGAAGCCCTGAGGAACCCCAAAAATACGATGTCAGAAGTCCCCTGTCGTCGACCTCAAAGAGTTTTTGATTCTGATCCAAATAGCGAGCGGTGGCAAAGGTATTGTAGGTCTCGTAATCGGAATCGACATAGCTTCCGGTGCAGACCATGCCGCCGACGCTCATTCTCTTTGTCTTTGCCGCGCCGGTGTCGGTGAATCGGTCGCGGTTCCAATACGTGTATTCCATGGTGTGAAGAGTGCCGGATACGGAATCGGAATATCCGAATTCCAGTACCGAATAAGGACCGGATTCCGTCGGCGCGGAAAGCGCGGTCCGCGTTCTGTCCGGCTTTCCTTCCGAGTCGGCTGCCGTTTCCTGCGGTCCGTTCCCGCGGGCACATCCGGCAAGCGACACTGCGGCAAGGCAGAGGGCGAGCGATAAAGACAATATTTTTTTCATGCGTATCTATCCTTTCTGAAATGAGGCGGAGCGGGTATTTATGCAGACTTTCATCCAAAAAGAAATCTTTGTGATGTATATTTATATGTAAAGCATAGCATAAATGTGTGGATTTGTCAACAAACGGCAAAACCGAGGTTCTGTTATGTTGTTCTAAGACGTAATGCGGCTCCCTCATGCTTGATGCAAAAATATCCCCTTGAAAAAGCATGGGGATTGTGCTACAATAATTCAATAGTAGAAATGTACCGTAAATTTGGAGAATCCGGAGGAGCTATGACAAGACAGGAGAAGATCCGCAATTTTTCGATCATCGCCCATATTGATCACGGCAAAAGCACGCTGGCCGACCGCATTTTGGAAGCGACAAAGAGCGTCTCCTCCCGCGAGATGGAGGAACAGCTGCTCGACAATATGGAGATCGAGCGCGAACGCGGCATCACGATCAAGGCGCGCGCCGTCAAGCTGAACTATGAGGCGAAGGACGGCGAGGTTTACGAATTCAATCTCATCGACACGCCCGGACATGTGGACTTCAACTATGAGGTCTCCCGTTCGCTCGGCGCCTGCGAGGGCGCTCTGCTCGTGGTGGATGCGACGCAGGGGATCGAAGCGCAGACGCTCGCCAACACCTATCTCGCGCTGGAAAACGATCTCGAGATCATCCCCGTCGTCAACAAGATCGATCTGCCGAGCGCGGATATTGAGGGCGTGCGCCGTGAGATCGAGGAAATCATCGGGATCCCTGCCGAGGATTGTCCGGCAGTTTCCGCCAAGACGGGACTCAACATCGGCGATGTGCTCGAAAAGATCGTGGCGGATATTCCCGCGCCGCGCGGCGACGAGGAAGCGCCGCTCAAAGCGCTGATCTTTGATTCCTATTACGATTCCTACCGCGGCGTCGTGGTATATGTCCGTGTGAAGGACGGACGTGTGCGCGCCGGCTCAAAGATCCGGATGATGAATACAGGCGCGGAATTTGACGTCGTCGAGGTCGGATATATGTCCGCTTTCGGGCTTGTGCCGGCGGCGGAGCTTGCGGCGGGCGAGGTCGGCTATATCACGGCGAGCATCAAGAGCGTCGCGGATACGCGCGTCGGCGATACCGTGACCGATGCGGAAGCCCCGACGGACGAGCCGTTTCCCGGCTTTAAGCAGGCGCTTCCGATGGTGTTCGCAGGCATCTATCCTGCGGACGGGGCGAAGTATCCCGATCTGCGCGACGCGCTCGAAAAGCTGCGTCTCAACGATGCGGCGCTGACTTTCGATCCGGAAACGAGCATTGCGCTTGGCTTCGGCTTCCGGTGCGGCTTCCTCGGCCTTCTGCATATGGAGATCATTGCGGAACGGCTGGAACGGGAGTTCGGCCTCGATCTCGTTACGACGGCGCCGAGCGTTATTTACAAGGTGACGTATAAGAACGGTGAGGTGAAATACATCGACAATCCCGCCAATTATCCGTCGCCGGACGAGATCGCCTCGGCGGAGGAGCCGGTCGTGAAAGGGAACATCATCACGCCGACGGATTATATGGGCGGCATCATGGAGCTTTGCAAGGAGCGCCGCGGGATCTTCGTCGATATGAAATATCTCGATAAAACGAGGGTGGAGCTTCATTATATTCTGCCGCTGAATGAAATCATCTATGATTTCTTCGATGCGCTCAAAAGCCGCAGCAAGGGATATGCCTCTCTCGACTACGAGCTGGACGACTATCGGGAGAGCAAGCTTGTGAAGCTCGATATCCTGCTCAACATGGAGCTCGTGGACGCGCTGTCCTTTATCGTCCATGCCGACAAGGCATATGCGCGCGGCCGAAAGATCGCGGAGGCATTAAAGGATAACATTCCGCGTCAGCTTTTCGAGGTGCCGATTCAGGCGGCGGTCGGCGGCCGCGTCATCGCGCGCGAGACGGTCAAGGCCATGCGCAAGGATGTGCTCGCCAAGTGCTACGGCGGCGACATCACACGTAAGAAAAAGCTGCTCGAAAAGCAGAAAGAGGGCAAGAAGAAAATGCGGAAGCTCGGCTCGGTCGAGGTGCCGCCGGAGACCTTTATGGCGGTGCTGAGGCTCGACGACGAATGAGAAAAGCTTCGATTTTTCCGCCGTGTTCGGCGGAAGGGAGGCAGTATGAATAGTCTTGGTATCTATATCCACATCCCGTTTTGTGTGAAAAAATGCGCTTATTGTGATTTCTATTCCGTCACGGAGACGGAAAAATACGGTGCCTATGCCAATGCGCTGATTGCCCAGATTAAAAGCTTTAAGCAGGCGGGCAAGAATCATGTGGTGGACAGCATTTATATCGGCGGCGGAACGCCGTCGGTGCTCGCCGGAGAAGATATCCAGCGGATTCTTGCGGCGCTTCGGTCATCGTTCCATGTTTCGGACGAAGCGGAGGTCACGATCGAGGCAAATCCCGGCACGCTTGACACGGGCAAGCTTTCCGCTTACCGCGAGGCCGGGATCGACAGGCTCAGCATGGGGCTTCAGAGCGCGGACGACGGGGAATTGAAACGGCTTTCCCGCATCCATACCAGAGAGGAATTTGAAAGCTCGTTTCTGCTCGCACGGCTCGAAGGCTTCGAGAATATCAGTGTGGACGTCATGTATGCGCTTCCCGGGCAGTCGAAGGAGACGCTGGCGGGGACGCTCGATTATGTTCTTGCATTGGAACCGGAGCATATCTCGTTTTACGGCCTCAAAATCGAGCCGGATACGCCGTTCGGGCGCGATCCGGAGGTCGCGGCCACAGTCCCCTGCGAGGACTTGCAGTATGAGATGTATCTCGATTCCGCGAAGAAGCTGGAAGCCGCGGGCTATCTGCAATATGAAATCAGCAATTTCGCCAAGCTCGGCTCGGAATGCCGGCATAATCTGAAATACTGGAGATGCGAGGAATATCTCGGCTTCGGTCCGGGCGCGCATTCCTATTTCGGCGGCAGAATGTTTTCCTATTCAAAGGATATCGACCGTTTTATCGCGATGCCGGAGGACAGCCGCGCGCTTTTCGATGAAAACTATGCGCCGACCGAAGAGGAGCTGGCTACGCAGTACGTGATGCTCGGCTTCCGCTTGAAGCAGGGAATCGATGTCGTCGAGTACGGCGAGCGGTTCGGAGACGATTTTGAAGCGCGCTACAAAGCGAGGATGAAGCCGTTCCTGCTGAAAAAATACATTCTGAAAACGAAATCAGGCTATCGGCTCTCCAAGCGCGGGATGCTGATTTCCAATTATATTCTGAGCGAAATTTTGGAGTTTTGAGGGTACTTATGAAGAACAGGAAGGAATTGTTTGAGGAAACGACCGGAAAACAGCTTCGGACGACGAGAAAGCTCCTGCTTCTCGTATACGGAATCATCGGAGCCGTGTTTCTCATCGCCGCGCTTGTTTTGTTTCTCCTTGATGTGCGCGATCCGGAAAACGGACTTCCGCTTGCCGTCATTTTCGCGCCGATCGGCGGCTTTTTCCTCCTGCTGGGCATCTTTCTGTATGCGGTGATGCCGCGGAGGATGAGCTATGAAAAATACGAGAAGCGGTGTGAAAAATACGGCGTGCAGAACGTATATGCCATGTCGGCAGAGCTTTCGCTTCTGCGCGAGCAGGTGAGAGTGCTGGAAGAAAAGCTGGCAGGGCTGGAGCGCCGATAGAGCGGTGCAATAATAGGCTCGATAACGGGCAGGGAAACCCGCTCTGAATAAAATATTGAATTTTCGCCGCCGCAGCGGCAGATAGGAGCTTTATATGAACATGACTTTGAGATGGTACGGTACCGGCTTTGATACCGTGACCTTGAAACAGATCCGCCAGATTCCGGGTGTCACGGGCGTCATCACGACGCTTTACGATTCCGTGCCCGGCGAGGCATGGGAGACGGAAAAAATCCTTTCCCTCAAAAAGGAGGTCGAGGATGCGGGACTTCTCATCCACGGCATCGAGAGCGTCAACGTCAGCGACGCCATTAAGGTCGGCACGCCCGACCGCGACCGCCATATCGAAAACTACATCACGACACTGGAACGGCTCGGCCGTGCGGACATCCGCATGGTCTGCTATAACTTCATGCCCGTTTTTGACTGGACGCGCACCGAGCTTGCGAGAAAGCGCCCCGACGGCTCGACGGTGCTCGCCTATACGCAGGCGGCGGTGGACAGACTCAATCCGGAGGATATGTTCAACTCCATTTCCTCCGACATGAACGGCACGGTCATGCCCGGCTGGGAGCCGGAGCGCATGGCAAAGGTCAAGGAGCTGTTCGCGCTGTACCGCGATGTGGACGACGAGAAGCTCTTTGCGAATCTCAAATATTTTCTCGAAGCGATCATGCCTGTGTGCGACAAATACGACATCAACATGGCGATTCACCCGGACGACCCGGCGTGGAGCGTATTCGGTCTGCCGCGCATCATCATCAACAAGGAAAATATCCTGCGCATGATGAAAATGGTGGATAATCCGCACAACGGCGTGACGTTCTGCTCCGGTTCCTACGGGACGAATCTCCGCAACAACTTGCCGGATATGATCCGCTCGCTCAAGGGACGCATCCATTTCGCGCATGTGCGCAACCTGAAATTCAATTCTCCGACCGATTTCGAGGAGGCGGCGCATCTTTCCTCCGACGGCACGTTCGACATGTACGAGATCATGAAGGCGCTTTACGACATCGGCTTCGACGGGCCGATCCGTCCCGACCACGGACGCATGATTTGGGACGAGGTCGCGATGCCCGGCTACGGACTTTACGACCGCGCGCTCGGCGCGGCGTATCTCAATGGCCTATGGGAAGCGATCGTCAAATCCAATCGGAAATAATAAAAAAGGCGGACGTTTTGTCCGCCTTTTTCCGTCATTCGCGGTTTGTGGGGTATACTTTCAGACGATTTTCGATTATGATATCAGGGAAGAATCGATTGAGAAAGGCGATGGAGCAATGGATCAGAAAAGGGTTGGGGCGTTTATCGCCTCTTTGCGCAAGGAGAAGGGTATGACGCAGGAGGCGCTCGGAGAACGTTTGGGCGTTACGAACAAAACGGTTTCCCGTTGGGAAAACGGCAATTATATGCCGGATATCGGACTTTTGCTGCCGCTTGCCGAGACGCTTGGCACAAGCGTCAACGAGCTGCTCTCAGGGGAGCGTCTCACGGAGGCGGCGTATCGGGAAAGGGCGGAGAAAAATCTTGTGGAGGTCTTGCAGAAAAGCGCGTTTTCCGTGCGGGAAAAGACGATATATTTTACAAGAAAATGGAACCGTGAGCACAGGTTCGAGATGATTCTCTGGGCGATTCTGTATCTTGCGGCGGGCGTGCTCGCGTGGCTTTTCGACAAATCATGGATCGCGCCGGTCCTCGGTCCCGCGGCGGTCGCTATCGTGATTGGGCTGAAAAATAAGAGGGCATGCTACGTAGAGGGAAAGCTGTACGGCTCCGCGCCGGAGCTGGCACAGAAAAAAGAAAAGTGAATTTTTCATTTGATGTTGACATTCCGTTTGCCGTCCATTAAAATAGGATTGAATTTTGAGATCCAAAGGAGGATTTCCGGTTATGTACGATTTTCCGATCGGAGCGATTGTGGATTCGTTCCGTTGCGATACCATGGAAGCCGTCAAAAAGGCGGCGTCGATCGGCATCAAAGGCATTCAGATGTACTGCACGCGCGGTGCGCATGCCCCCGAAAGCTTCGGCAAGGAGGAACGCCGCGAGCTTCTGCATTTTGTGAAGGACAACGGGATGGTATTCTCCGCTATTTGCGGCGATCTCGGACGCGGTTTCGGCGATCCCATGCTCAATCCGGAGCTTATCGAGCAGTCCAAGCGCATTATGGATATGGCAAAGGATTTTGAAACGGATATCGTGACGACGCACATCGGCGTGGTGCCGGCCGATAAAAATCATGACCGATATAAGATCATGCAGGAGGCATGCTGTGAGCTTGCCCGTTATGCCGACAGCATCGGTTCGCATTTTGCCGTCGAGACAGGGCCGGAGCCTTCCGCCGTGCTGGCGGAGTTCCTCGATTCGCTGAATTCGACCGGCGTCGCGGTCAACCTTGATCCCGCCAACCTTGTCATGGTGACGGGCGACGATCCCGTGCAGGCAGTCTACAATCTGCGTCGCTATATCGTCCATACGCATGCGAAGGACGGTATAAAGCTCGCCGACGGCAATCCGGAATATATTTACCGTGTGGTCCATCCGATTCCGGAGGAGGCGCAGGGGATAAAGTATTTCAAAGAGGTACCGCTCGGCACGGGAAGCGTAGATTTTAAGAAATATCTTGCGGCGCTCGACGACATCGGTTATCGCGGCTTTCTCACCATCGAACGCGAGGTCGGGGACGATCCCGCGCGCGACATCAAGATCGCTTATGACCATCTGGAAAGCATCATTCGGGCATAAAAGGAGAATTTCAGAATGGGAAACAGGTTAAAAATCGGCATCATCGGCGTGGGCGGGATTTCCTGCTCGCATATCGAGGCTTATCGGAAGCATCCGGACGTCGAGCTTTATGCGTTCTGCGATATCAACGGGGAGCGCCTGCGCTATATGGGAGAACGATACGATATCACGAGGCTTTATACGGATATAGATGCGTTTTTGGCGCTTCCGGAGCTCGACGCGGTGAGCGTCTGCACATGGAACAACGGACATGCGCCCTGCGCCATCGCCGCGCTGAATGCGGGCAAGCATGTGCTTTGTGAAAAGCCGATGTGCATCACGGTCGAGGACGCAGAGGCGATGAAGGCGGCTGCCGAGAAGAACGGCAAGCTGCTCATGATCGGATTTGTACGCCGCTTCGGGGCGGATATGAAAATCCTGCGCGAGCTTTATGAAAAGGATTATTTCGGAGATATTTACTATTCCAAGGTGCAGTATCTGCGCCGAAACGGCAATCCGGGCGGCTGGTTCGGAGACAGCTCCCGCTCCGGCGGCGGACCGCTCATCGATCTCGGCGTGCATGTCATCGATTTTGTCCGCTATCTGAAAGGCAAGCCCAAAGCGGTTTCCGTGTACGGCGCGACTTTCCAGAAGCTTTACGACCGGAAGAATATCCGCTCGCAAAAGGCGTACCGCTCGTCCGGTGCGGCCGAACATGACATCTGTGACGTGGAGGATTTGGCGACGGCTCTCATTCGGTTTGAGGACGGCTCCGTTCTCAGCGTCGAGGCGAGCTTCAGTCTGAATATTAAAAACGACGAGGGCAAAATGATCTTCTGCGGAACAAAGGCGGGTGCTGCCTTGAATCCGGAGCTGGAGCTTTACGGCGAGCTTGACGGCTATATGACCGATATTTCATTGAAGGCGGAAACGACGATGAATTTCAGCGATATATTCCGCCAAGAGATTTTCCATTTTGTCGATTGCATAGAGAACGGCACGGAATGTCTGAGTCCTGCCGAGGACGGCGTCGAAATGATGAGGATTCTGAACGCGATTTATGAATCGGCAAGATGCGGACACGAGGTTTTGCTGAAATAAAAAGGAGGCTCGCTTCCCATGAGAAGCGAGCCTTTGTTTTTTGAAAGGGGAAGCATAGAATAACTCCGATAGCAGGTAATTTCATAAAGAAAATCGAAAAGACGATGATAAGCCGCCATGCCGTATTCAGCATGGCGGCTGCTTTTAGTATTCCACCACGCCCTCGTAAACGAGGTGAGCGTCTCCGTCGAGCGTGATGCCGTCGTCCGAACAGCGCACGTGCAGATCGCCGCCGCGCAGCTTGACAGTGATGTCCGTGTCCTTTTTGCAGTAGCCGCAGAGGACAGCGGCATAGGCTGCCGCGCATGCGCCCGTTCCGCAGGCTGCGGTCTCCCCGTTGCCGCGCTCCCAAACGCGCATTTTGATCGTCGTTTCATTTACGACGCGGATAAATTCCGTGTTGATGCGCTGCGGGAAAAACGGAGCAAATTCAAATTTGGGACCGATTTTTTCGATATCCACCGCTTCTACACGGTCGCAGAAAACGACGCAGTGCGGATTGCCGACGGAAAGACAGGTGATCTCATAGGCTTCGCCGTCTATCGTCACGGGATGGCGAATCAGCGTGTCCGCGTCCAGCGTACAGGGCAGATTTTTTGCCGAAAGCTCGGCGCGTCCCATTTCTACGCTTACATAAGTCACCTTGCCGCCGCTCGTATACAGCGTGAGCGTTTTGATCCCGCTTGCGGTTTCCACCGTGATTTTTTCGGTATTCACATAACCGCCGTCATATAGGTATTTTCCGGCGCAGCGGATGCTGTTGCCGGCCATTTTCCCCTCGCTGCCGTCGCGATTGAAAATCCGCATTTTCGCGTCCGCGACACAGGATCTCTCGATCAGAACGATTCCGTCGCCGCCGATGCCGCGCGAACGGTCGCACATCCCGACCGCCAGCGCTTCGGGGCAGGTGATGCTTCCGTCGAAATTCGCAAAGAAAATATAGTCGTCGCCGGAGCCCTGCATTTTGGAGAAAGGCAGCTTCATAGGCTCCTTTCGCATGTGGTTGATATCGACAAGCTCCGTGTTGTCCTCGCGGAAGCGCCCCGCGAGGATGTCCGCGAGCGCGTTCGCGGTGTCAAGGGAAGTCAGACACACGATGCCGAGCGAGAGCGCCTTGCGGTGGAGCGCGATGTAGTCGTCCAGCGTCCGGTCGAAGAGCGCGCCGGTGTAAACGATATAGCTGATCTTTCCCGATTCGAGCAGGGAAAAGGTCGCCGCTTTGTCCGTCATGCCGGGCACTTCCGCGGCATCGATGCCAAGCGCCCGTATCGCCTCTGCGGTATCGGGGGTGGCATAAAGGCTCATACCGATGTCATAGAGCTTTTTTGCGAGGGAAACGACCTCGGGAAGATCTTGATTTTCTACGCTGAGGAAAACGCCGGCTTCGCGGTCGTGTGTCCCGATCCGATAGCCCGCCGCGGTGAAACCCTTGAACATCGCTTCCGAAAGCGTTCGTCCAACACCGAGCACCTCGCCCGTCGATTTCATCTCCGGTCCGAGATAGGAATTGACGTCCGTGAGCTTTTCAAAGGAGAACACCGGAACCTTGACGGCATAATACGGCGGCGTTTTGTATAATCCCGTGCCGTATCCGAGAGAGGGGAGCGGTGCGCCCAGCATGACGCGCGAGGCGATATCCACCATCGGCACGCCGGTCACCTTGCTGATATAAGGCACCGTGCGCGACGCGCGCGGATTGACCTCGATGACATAAAGCTCGCCGCCGTATATCAGATATTGGATGTTGACAAGTCCCTTTGTACCGAGCGCAAGCGCGAGCTTCTCGGAGCAGTCCACGATCTTTGCCGTCATTTTGTCATTGATGCCGTAGGGCGGATAGACGGCGATCGAATCGCCGCTATGGACGCCCGCGCGTTCGATATGCTGCATAATGCCGGGGATGAGAACGTCGCGTCCGTCGGAGATGACGTCCACCTCCAGCTCAGGGCCCATCATATATTTGTCGACGAGCACCGGGTTTTCGATGCCGCCGGCAAGGATCCGCTCCATATAGCGGAGGGCCTCGGTGTCGCTTCTCACGATCTGCATGTTCTGTCCGCCGATGACATAAGAGGGACGAAGAAGCACCGGATAACCGAGCTCCCTTGCCGCTGCGAGCGCCTCTTCCGCTGTGCGTACGGCTGTCCCGCGCGGACGGCGGAAGCCGGATTTTTCCAGCAGCGCGTCGAATTTTTCCCGGTCCTCCGCGATGTCGATTCCTTCGGCGGAGGTGCCGAGGATCGGAATTCCCTTCCGATGCAGAAATTCCGTCAGACGGATCGCCGTCTGTCCGCCGAAAGCGACGACGACGCCCACAGGATTTTCCACGCGGATGACGTTCATCACGTCCTCCGGTGTGAGCGGCTCGAAATAGAGCCTGTCGGCCGTGTCGTAATCCGTCGAGACGGTTTCGGGATTGTTGTTGACGATAACCACGTCGTATCCGAGGTTTTTGAGTGTCATGACGCAGTGTACGGAGGAATAGTCGAACTCGATTCCCTGACCGATTCGGATGGGGCCTGAACCGAGGACGAGAATCGTCTCTTTTTTCCGGTTCCTGATAAATTCGCGCGCCTCGCAGTCGCTGTCATAGGTGGAGTAGAAATACGGCGTTTCCGCGTCAAACTCCGCGCCGCAGGTGTCGACCATTTTATAGGAGGCGGCAAGATGAGGAAGCGTCTCCCTGCCGGATATCCGGCGAATGGCGGCGTCCGGATATCCGAACGATTTTGCTTTTTTGTAAAGAGCGTCCGTCATCGGAGAGGCGGCAAGCT
The DNA here is from genome assembly GCA_900552255.1 of uncultured Eubacteriales bacterium. Classification (GTDB taxonomy): domain Bacteria; phylum Bacillota; class Clostridia; order Oscillospirales; family CAG-272; genus QALR01. The sequence goes on from URZF01000005.1 coordinate 12,366, forward strand.
CTTTTTCAAACGCTGCAAGCTTTTGCAGCTTGGCAAGGAAGAATTTGTCGATTTTTGTGATTTTATGGATTTCGTCGATGGAATATCCCGCTTTCAGCGCCTCGAAAACCGTGAAAAGCCGGCGGTCGTCCATGCGGCGCAGGCGCTCGGAAAGAGGGGCGCCGTCGATGGGTGCGGCGTTCAGCGTGTCGAGGGAGATTTCCGCGCCGCGGACGGCTTTCATGAGCGCCGCCTCGAACGATGTTCCAATCGCCATGACCTCGCCGGTTGCTTTCATCTGTGTGCCGAGCGCGCGGGAGGCACCCGCGAACTTGTCAAACGGCCATTTCGGAAATTTTACGACGACATAATCGAGCGCGGGCTCGAAGCAGGCGCAGGTCTTGCCGGTGATGTCGTTTTTGATTTCGTCGAGCGTGTATCCGAGCGCGATCTTCGCCGTGACCTTCGCGATCGGGTAGCCCGTCGCCTTGGAGGCGAGTGCGGAGGAACGCGAAACGCGGGGATTGACCTCGATGACCGCATATTCAAAGCTATCGGGGCAAAGCGCGAACTGGCAGTTGCAGCCGCCGACGATATTCAGCGACGAAATGATATGGAGCGCCGCGCTGCGGAGCATCTGATATTCGCGGTCGGCGAGCGTCAGCGCAGGAGCGGCGACGATGCTGTCGCCGGTATGGATGCCGACGGGATCGAAATTCTCCATCGAGCAGACGGCGATGACGTTTCCCGCGGCGTCGCGGATCGTCTCGAACTCGATTTCCTTCCAGCCGGCGATGTATTTTTCCACCAAAATCTGTGTGATCGGAGAAGCGTCAAGTCCGGCCTTCGCCGCCTCGCGCATCTCTTTTTCAGAATAGGCCACGCCGCCGCCCGTACCGCCGAGCGTGAACGCCGGACGGATGATGACGGGGTAACCGATCTTTTCGGCGATGGCGAGCGCATCCTCCACGGTTTCCGCGATTCCGGAGGGAATCGTCGGCTCGCCGATTTGCTCCATGGTCTGCTTGAAGAGCTTTCTATCTTCCGCCTTGTCGATGGCCTCAGCATTCGTTCCGATGAGACGGACGCCGTGCGCGTCGAGAAAGCCGTCCTTGGCAAGCTCCATAGCAAGCGTGAGTCCGGTTTGGCCGCCGAGCCCGGCGAGCAGGCTGTCCGGCTTTTCCTTTTCGATGATGCGCCGAAGCGTTTCTACTGTCAGCGGCTCGAGGTAGATTTCGTCCGCGAACGCGCGGTCGGTCATGATGGTCGCGGGATTGGAGTTGACGAGCACGACGTTTACGCCCGCTTCCTTTAGGATGCGGCAGCCCTGCGTGCCGGCGTAGTCGAATTCCGCCGCCTGCCCGATGACAATGGGACCGGAGCCGATGACGAGCGTTTTTCTGATGGTTTTATCGAGCGGCATCGCAGGTTCTCCTTTCTTCCATCATGGAGAGAAATCGGTCAAAGAGGAACGATGTGTCGTGCGGACCGCCGCACGCCTCCGGATGGAACTGTACGGAAAAGGCGGAAAGCTCTGGATAGTCGATTCCCTCGCAGGTGCCGTCGTTGGCGTTGACATAGCGCAGAACGCCCGTTTTGAGGCTTTCCGGCACGACGGCGTAGCCGTGGTTCTGGCTTGTGATGTAGGTGCGTGCGCCCATGACGTCGCGCACCGGCTGATTCGCGCTGCGGTGTCCATATTTCAGCTTTTCCGTCTCGGCGCCCATGGCAAGCGCCATGAGCTGATGTCCGAGGCAGATGCCGAACACGGGAACCTTTCCGAGCAGCGCGCGGAGCACGTCGATTTCCGTTCTGTTTTCCGCAGGGTCGCCGGGACCGTTCGAGAGCATGACGCCGTCGGGCGCGTCCGCGAGGATTTCCGCAGCCGTGGTCCCTGCCGGAACGGCCGTGACCTTGCAGCCACGGCGGACAAGCTCGCGGACGATGTTGGCCTTTGCGCCGTAATCGATGAGCGTGACGCGGTATCGCTCCTTTTCGGGAGAGAATACCGCGGGCATGCCCCGCGTCACGCTTTTCACGGCGTTTTGAATGGCATATGCCTTGATCTTTTGGAGCTCTGCGGGGATTTCATCTGTAAGCATGGCGTTCATGACGCCGCGCTCGCGGATTCTTTTGGTGAGCGCGCGGGTATCGACGCCCGTGATGCCGGGCACGCCGTTCCGTTTCAGAAATTCATCCAGCGTATATTCGCAGCGGAAATTGGAGGGCGCGTCGCACGCCTCGCGCACGACATAGCCGAAAACGGCGCATTTTCCCTCGAAATCCGCCTCGGTGATACCGTAATTTCCGATGAGAGGGAAAGTTTGCAGAACGATCTGTCCGAAATAGCTCGGATCGGTCAGCGTTTCCGTGTAGCCGCACATCCCCGTCGTGAAAACGAGCTCGCCGACGCATGCACGGTCGGCGCCGAGGGCGGCGCCCTCATAGACGGCGCCGTCCTCCAAAATCAAATATCTTTTTTTCATATTCTTATAAGGTTGCCGCCATGACGGCCTTGATGGTGTGCATCCGGTTCTCCGCCTCGTCAAAGACGATGGACTGAGCGCTCTCGAATACCTCGTCGGTGACCTCCATGCAGGTAAGGCCGAATTTTTCGCCCATTTCCCGGCCGACGGCGGTTTTAAGGTCATGGAAAGCGGGCAGACAGTGCATGAATACCGCGCCCTCTCCTGCGTTCTTCATAATAGCCGCGTTTACCTGATACGGCGAAAGCTCGCGGATCCGCTCCTCCCACACGCCGACCGGCTCGCCCATCGAGACCCATACGTCGGTATAGATGACGTCGGCGTCCTTTGTCGCTTCTGCGGGATCTTCGCAGAAGTTCAGGACGGCTCCCGTCTTTTCGGCGATTTTCCGACAGGCTTCGACAAGAGCGGCGTCGGGGAAATATTTCTTCGGTGCGCACGCCGTGAAGCTCATGCCCATTTTCGCGCAGCCGACCATGAGGGAATTGCCCATGTTGTATCGCGCGTCGCCCATGTAGACGAGGCGGATACCGTCGAGATGCCCGAAACGCTCGCGGATGGTCAAAAGATCCGCCAAGATCTGCGTCGGATGAAATTCGTTGGTGAGGCCGTTCCAAACGGGTACGCCGGCGTATTCGGCAAGCTCTTCGACGATTTTTTGCCCATGCCCGCGGTATTCGATGCCGTCGTACATGCGGCCGAGGACGCGCGCCGTATCGGCGATGCTCTCTTTTTTGCCGATTTGGGAGGCGGTCGGATCGAGATAGGTCGTATTCATGCCGAGATCATGCGCCGCGACCTCGAAGCTGCATCTTGTGCGTGTGCTGGTCTTCTCGAAGATGAGAGCGATGTTTTTGCCCTCGCAGAGCTTGTGCGGCACGCCGGCTTTCTTCTGCGCTTTCAGCTCTGCGGCAAGGTCGAGAAGCCCTGTGATTTCCTCAGGCGTGAAATCGAGCAGCTTTAAGAAGTTCTTCCCTTTGAGATTCATGGGTGTGTCCATCCTTTCTTTCAGTCGGCGCAGGCCGCTTTGATGACGGAAACCGCTTTTTCAAGCAGCTCCCACGGGATATTCAGGGGCGGCAGCAGGCGGACCTTGCTCTTGGCATTGATGACGAGCACGCCGTCCTCCCGGCAGCGGTCGATGACCTCTCCCGCCGGCTTTTCCGTTTCGACGCCGATCATAAGCCCCAGTCCCGTGACGCTTTTTATTCCGGCGGCGCCTGTGAGCGATTCAAAGATATACACGGATTTTTTCCGTACCTCGGCGAGCAGATTTTCGTCGATGCGGGATAAAATATTCAAGGCGCCGGCGCACACGGCGGGATTTCCGCCGAAAGTCGAGCCGTGCGAGCCCGCGCCCAGCGTATCCTTTACCTTTTCCCCGAGCAGGCAGACGCCAATCGGCAGCCCGCCGCCAAGTCCTTTGGCGGTGGTGACGATATCCGGCGTGATGCCGTAATTCATATAGCCGTAAAGCATGCCGGTGCGGCCGTTACCGGTCTGCACCTCGTCCGCCATGAGAAGGATGTCCTCTTCCGCGGCGATTTTGGCAAGTCCCGCGACAAATTCTTCTTCCAGCGGCATGACGCCGCCCTCGCCCTGCACCGGCTCGAAGAGGATCGCCGCGATCTTGTGCTCTGAAACAAGCTTTTTGACGCTTGCGAGATTGTTCGGCTCCGCGTAGACAAAGCCCTCGGTGAGCGGGGTGAAATCCTCGTGGAACACGTCCTGTCCCGTTGCGGCGAGCGTCGTGACGGTGCGGCCGTGGAAGCTGTTTTTCAGTGTGATGATGGTATAGGTATCCCTGCCTTTTTTCTCGGCGGCGTACTTGCGCGCGGTTTTGATGGCACATTCGTTCGCTTCGGCGCCGGAGTTCCCGAAGAACGCCTTTTTCATGCCCGTGCGCTCGCATAGCGCTTTTGCGAGCAGCGCGCACGGCTCCGAGTAGTAGAGATTCGAGGTGTGCTGGCATTTTCCGAGCTGTGCGGTGACGGCAGAAATCCATTCGTCGTCCGCGTAGCCGAAGGTGTTGACGGCGATGCCGGCGCCGAGGTCGATGTATTCCTTTCCGTCCTCATCCTTTATGAGCACGCCCTTGCCGCAGGCAAGCTGAACGGGGAAGCGCGCGTAGGTGCCGGCGATATATTCTTTGTCGATCTGCTTGATATCCATATTTCATTCCTTCTTTCCGGCTGCTAAACCGCGTTTTTGTCCGCGACGACCATGGTTCCCGCGCCTTCGTCGGTCAGCGTTTCGATGAGGATCGCATGGGGAACCCGCCCGTCCATGATAATGACCTTCTTGACACCGCACCGGATGGCGTCGATGCTGCATTCCACTTTCGGAATCATGCCGCCGGAGATGATGCCCTCACGAAAGAGGGCTTCCGCGTCCCCGATATCGATAAGCGGAATTAGAGAGGACGGATCGTCGCGGTCGCGCAGGATTCCGGCGATATCCGTCATAGAGATGAGGCTTTCCGCTTTCATCGCGCCGGCAATCTGCGCCGCGGCGGTGTCGGCGTTGATGTTGTAGACATTTCCGGCTTTGTCGCAGCCGACGGTGGAAACGACGGGGATGTAGCCCTTTTCGAGCAGATCGGCGATCGGCTCCACGTTGACGCTTGTGATCTTCCCGACGAAGCCGAGTCTTTCGTCTTTTATTTCGGCTTCGATCATATGGCCGTCGATGCCGGAAATGCCCATGGCCTTGGCGCCCTTCATTTCGAGCAGGTTGACAAGGCTCTTGTTTATTTTTCCGGCGAGCACCATCTGCACGACGTCCACGGTTTCCTTGTCCGTCACCCGCAGACCGTCGACAAATTCGGATTCTTTGCCGATTTTTCCGAGCAGCTCGGTGATTTCGGGACCTCCGCCGTGTACGAGCACGATTTTGACGCCGATGAGATAAAGTAAAACGATATCCTCCATGACCTGCTGCTTTAAATCCTCGCTCGTCATGGCGTTTCCGCCGTATTTGACGACGACGATTTTGCCGTTGTATTTTTGGATATACGGCAGCGCCTGCGTCAGAATTTCAGCGCGCTGCGCGTTGGTTATGTTGGGTGCCATAGGTTCTCCTTTATGTGCGGTAATCGCCGTTGATTTTAACATAGTCGTAAGTCAGGTCGCAGCCCCACGCGACGGCGGAGCCGTCCCCGCTTCCGAGGTCGATGAGGATATCGATTTCTTTTTCGGTAAGGATTTTTTTTGCGGTTTCCTCGGAAAAATCGATGCCGGCGCCGTTTTCGCATACCTTGACTGTCCCCGCGGCGGAGGAAAACGCCACGTCCACCCTTGTCACGTCGACGTCCGCGCCGCTGTATCCGATGGCGCAGAGAATGCGTCCCCAGTTGGCGTCCGCGCCGAACATGGCGGCCTTGGTGAGGGAGGAGCAGATGACGCTTTTCGCGACGGTTTTCGCCGCCTCCTCGGATTTTGCGCCGGACACTCTGCATTCGAGGAGCTTTGTCGCGCCCTCGCCGTCGCCGGCGATTTTGCGGCAGAGCCATACGGTTACGGTGTTGAGCGCTTTCATGAAGATATCGAACGCCTCGCCCTCTCCGGTGATCTCCGGATTTCCGGCCATGCCGTTTGCGAGGATCGTCACCATGTCGTTGGTGGAGGTGTCGCCGTCCACGCTCACCATATTGAAGGTGGACTGAATATCGGTCGAGAGCGCCTTTCCGAGCATTTCCGGCGAGATGGCGGCGTCCGTCGTGAGAAAGACGAGCATCGTCGCCATGTTCGGGTGGATCATGCCGGAGCCTTTGGCGATGCCGCCGATGGTGCAGGTTATACCGTCTATCTCAAACGAGACGGCGATCTCCTTTTTCTCGGTGTCGGTGGTCATGATGCCCTCGGCGGCGTCTGCGCTGTTCGCGCCGAGCCCCGCGGCGAGCGGTTCCATGCCGGCTTCGATCGGGGTGATGTCGAGCGGCTGTCCGATGACGCCGGTTGAAGCGACGACGACGTCGGCGGCGGGAATGCCTAGCTTATCCGAGACGAGCGCGCACATTTTCTCGGCGATTTCGATGCCGTTCGCGTTGCAGGTGTTGGCATTGCCGCTGTTGCAGATGACCGCCTGCGCGTAGCCGTCGGCAAGATGCGCCTTTGTCACCGTGAGCGGTGCGCCCTTGACGAGATTGGTGGTGTAGACCGCGGCGGCGGCGGCCCGTTTTTCGCTGTATATGAGGGATAAATCCTTTTTCTGTTTGTTTTTGCGGATTCCGCAGTGGATTCCGCTCGCTGTAAAGCCCTTTGCGGCGCATACGCCGCCTGCTACTGTTTTCATGTCAAATTTCCGTTCCGCCGGACGACGCCGGCTGTCATTCTATCGATTTTCCGCCACTGCGGCGCTGTTTTCCAAATTTATAGGACAAGTCCTGCCGTTTTGTCGCAGTTCATAACGAGATTGAGACATTCCACGGCAGCGCCGGATGCGCCTTTGCCGAGATTGTCATATCTTGCGACAAGCAGAATCCGCTCCTCGTTTCCGAGGACGGAAATCTCCATGCTGTCGCGTCCCGAAAGTCCTGCCGCCGAAAGAAAGCCCGCCTCGTCCGGCGATTCCTTGTAGCGGACGATGGCTGTGTTATAAGATTTCCTGTATATTTCCTTGATATCGGCCATGCCGCCGGCGAGATCTCCCGCGAAGAGCGGCACCGTTACGACCATGCCGCTGTAAAAATCCGCCACGATCGGGCAGAAGATCGGAGCTTCGAGAAGTCCTGTGAGCGCTTTCATCTCTTTCAGATGCTTGTGCTCCTGCGTGAGCGCATACTGCCGCGGCGCGGAAAGCAGGGGACTGCGCTTTTCAGATTCATAGTCCGCGATCATTTTTTTGCCGCCGCCGCTATAGCCGGTGACGGAATGGCAGGTGAGACGCGCCGTCTTTGGCAGTATGCCGCTTTTTATGAGGGGGTATACAAGCGCAATAAAGCCGCTGGCATGGCAGCCGGGAACGGCTATGCGCTTGGATTTCTTGATTTTCTCTTCAAATTCCGGTGAGAGCTCCGGAAAGCCGTAGGCGAAATCCGGCGCCGTGCGGTGCGCGGTCGAGGTGTCGATGACGACGGTATCGGGATTTTGAATCATGCCGACCGCGTCGCGCGCCGCGTCGTCCGGCAGACAGAGGAACGCGATATCCGCGCTGCTTAGCGCCTCGCGGCGGGCGTTCTCGTCCTTGCGAAACGCCTCGGGAAGTGCGATAAGCTCGATATCCGTTCTCTCTGCGAGCCGCTCGCGGATGCGAAGTCCCGTTGTGCCGGCGCTGCCGTCGATGAATACGTGTTTCATGCCGTTTCTCCCGCCTTTTCAAGAAATTCCGCGACGTACCGCAGCTGCGCCGCGACGGAATCCGGGCTGGGCCCGCCCTCGGAGACGCGCTTTTTCACACAGGCTTCAAGGGAGATATCCTCATAGAGATCCGCTTCAAAAAGCCCGCTGTATGCTTTGTATTCCGAAAGAGGAAGCGTTTCGAGCGTCACACCGCGCGCGATGCAGCCTGCGACGATTTCTCCGACGAGCTTATATGCGCTGCGGAAGGGCATGCCCTTTTTCGTGAGGTAGTCGGCAAGGTCGGTGGCGTTGATGAAGCCGTTTCCCGCGGCCTTCTTCATATTGTCCTTTTTCACCCGCATGGCGGCGACCATCGGCGCGAATACGGAAAGACACAGCTTCACGGTTTCACAGCCGTCAAAAATCGCCTCTTTATCCTCCTGCATATCCTTATTGTAGGCGAGGGGAAGTCCCTTGAGCATGGTCAGCGTGCCGATAAGGTCGCCGTATACGCGCCCCGTTTTGCCGCGGACGAGCTCCGCCATATCGGAATTTTTCTTCTGCGGCATGATGCTCGAACCCGTCGTATAAGCGTCGGAAAGCTCGACAAAGCCAAATTCCCATGACGACCAAAGGATGATTTCCTCGGAGAAGCGGGAAAGGTGCATCATGATGACCGAGAACGCCGAGAGCAGCTCCACACAAAAGTCGCGGTCGGAAACGCCGTCCATGCTGTTGAGGGAGATTCCGTCGAAGCCGAGCGCTTTCGCCGTCATCCGTCGGTCGACGGGATAGGTCGTCCCCGCGAGCGCACAGGAGCCGAGCGGGGAGACGTTCATTCGTTTTGCAGCGTCGGAAAGCCTGCCTGCATCGCGGATGAACATCATGGCGTAGGCGAGCAGATGGTGCGCGAACGTGACGGGCTGCGCACGCTGGAGATGCGTATATCCCGGCAGGATGGTATCGGTGTTTTCCGCAGCCTTTTCATGGATTGCCGCAATCAGCTCGTTCAAAAGCGCGCCGATTTTTGCCGTCTGCTCCCGAAGATAAAGGCGCAGGTCGGTGGCCACCTGATCGTTGCGGGAACGGGCGGTGTGCAGCCGCTTTCCGACCTCTCCGACACGGCGGATCAGCTCGGTTTCGACAAACGTGTGAACGTCCTCCGCGCTCATATCGACGGCGAGCGCGCCGGAGCCCAGATCCGCGAGAATCCCCGCAAGCCCCTCTATGATTTTGTCGCTGTCGGCCGCGGCGATGATGCCCTGCGCCGCGAGCATCGCCGCGTGCGCCATGGAGCCTGTGATATCCTCTTTTATCATCTTGGAATCGAAGGCGATCGAGGAGTTGATGTCGTTTGCCGCGGGATCGAGCGCGCCGGCCGATCTTCCCGCCCATAATTTTTCCATATCAAAATTCCTTTTCTGTCTGCCGATTATTTGTTTTTCTTAGCGTTTTGCTCGTTTACCTGCGCCTGTACCTTGATCGGGAGTCCGAACAGGTTGATGAAGCCCGTCGCGTCCGCCTGGTTGTAGACGTGATCTTCGCCGAAAGTGGCGATCTCCTCGGAATAGAGGGAGTAGTCGCTCCATGCGCCTGCCTTGATCATGTTGCCCTTGTAAAGCTTGATTTTGACTTTGCCGGTGACGTTCTCCTGCGTCTTATCGACGAAAGCGGAGAGTGCCTCGCGCAGCGGCGTGAACCACTGTCCGTTGTAAACAAGCTCCGCGAAAGTGACGGAAAGCTCCTGCTTTTTGTGCGCGGTCATTTTGTCAAGGCAAAGCGTTTCGAGATAATTGTGCGCGAAATAGAGAATGGCGCCGCCGGGCGTCTCGTAAACGCCGCGGCATTTCATACCGACGAGCCGGTTTTCCACGATGTCGAGAAGTCCGATTCCGTTTTCGCCGCCGAGCTTGTTGAGGGCGAGGATGATCTCCTTCGCACTCATCTTTTTGCCGTCGAGCGCCGTCGGGACGCCTTTGACGAAATCCAGCGTGATGTAGGTGGGCTTGTCGGGCGCGTCCATCGGGGAAACGCCCATTTCGAGGAAGCCCTTTTTCTCGTACTGCGGCTCATTTCCGGCGTCCTCGAGGTCGAGTCCCTCATGGGAGAGGTGCCACAGGTTTTTATCTTTTGAATAATTGGTCTCGCGGTTGATTTTCAGCGGTACGTTGTGCGCTTCGGCGTATTCGATTTCCTCCTCGCGGGATTTGATGCTCCATTCGCGCCACGGCGCGATGATCGGCATATCCGGTGCAAACGCCTTGATGGCGAGCTCGAAGCGCACCTGATCGTTGCCCTTGCCGGTGCAGCCGTGACAGATAGCGTCCGCGCCCTCGGCCTTCGCGATCTCGACGATGCGCTTCGCGATGACGGGACGGGCAAACGACGTGCCGAGCATGTATTCCTCATACAGCGCGCCGGCCTTGACGGTCGGGATGATAAAATCGTCGACGAACTCGTCTGTCAGATCCTCGACATAGAGCTTGGAGGCGCCGGTTTTGAGCGCTTTTTCTTCAAGTCCGTCAAGCTCGTCGGCCTGACCGACGTTGCCGGATACCGCGATAACCTCGCAGTTATTGTAATTTTCTTTGAGCCACGGAATGATGATGGAGGTGTCAAGCCCTCCGGAATAAGCGAGCACGACTTTTTTGATATCGGTTTTATTCATAGCGGTTTCTCCTTTGTATTGCGGAATTATTTTTGAATAATTATACATCACGATGAATAAAAATGCAACCCGTTTTTTAAAATTTTATGATTTTTATTGATTTGAGATAGGATAGAGGGGCTTTGATATGCTTGATTTGTGCATTGTGCTGTAAACAAAAAACAAAAGAGCTGTCATAACCTCGAGGGGAAGGATTTTATATGTATATTTGAGGGAATATTTGCACGCAATATTCATCGAAGCCTTTGGGCGGACTATGGAGCTTTCGTCGGAAAATCAACATGGAATGTGATTTTTTTTAGAAAAACGATTTACAGAGCAGCATCTATGTGATAGAATAACTCCAATACAATCATATATTTGCAGATCATGATAGAGGCGCATCGCGCAAACAGTAGTTTTTTCGGATAAGGCTGTCGTCAGCCGTCGGAAAGGTGAAAGGTGCCGGTGCCGAAAGCGTGCGGAGGACGATGCCGCGCCGCTTGGTTTGGCGGATAAGATCCGTCCGACTGTCGTTTATACGGAGAGCTA